>JAQBYJ010000001.1 GCA_027622555.1 Verrucomicrobiota bacterium | reverse complement strand
TGGTTTTCCAAAACTTTATCATGCGCATTTTACGGACAACCAGCGGCTTTTCGAACAGGGTCTGGCTAGGGTGGATGGATTGATGCTAAAAAGACTAGGTCACGCAAGTTCTATTTGTCTTAGGAATTTGGAGATTACACTCTAGACTTCAGGAAGCAGAATAGCATCTAAACTAATGCCAAATCGAGCTCGGCAAACTTCAAACGATTTATGCTGGGATATTATCCTGGATGGACTATTCGATCCAGAATTTTTTTGGGCTCCAAAAAATGGGGCTTTAGTGACTAAAAAACCTTTAAATTAAACAGACTCTTGTCCCCAGGGCATCGGCATGGTCGGGGGCTTGCGGTGGTGGTCCTTCCGCTTGTCTTTGGGTCTATCCTTGAACCATGAGACCAGGCGAACGAGTTGCTTAACCGCTTCGTCATAAGCGCGCTTGCCTTTTTCGACGGAGGCCAGTTCGGCCGCGCCGAGCACTCCGGAATCAGAGTAGCTACTGGTCCAGGAAACGATGGTCGCGGGGCCTGCTCCCATCAAGTCGACATAATTAAACGGACTGCCTTCTTCGTTGAAGGAAACGTTTCCACTTTTTATTTGGTCTTTTCGAACATTGTCCTCATCGAGGTAGAGGTAAACCGAGGTTTCCAGTTCGCAGGCGTGAGCCATGCCGCCGGGATATTTACTTTCCCGCCAATTGGGCATGAATTCCGGATCGACCTTTAAAAGATTCCACCACGCCGTGAGAATACATTCAGCATCCGTTTCCAGATTGGTGCGTCGGGCAACCAAATCGAGGTTAGGCATGTTGGAGCCATGACCGTTGAGTAAGATGATTTTTTTGAAACCGTGGTAGGCCAGCGACTTGGTCACATCAAGCACGTGCTGGATGAAGTGCTCGTAGTCATTGTTAATGGTGCCTGGAAAATCCATGACGTGGCCGGTATAACCATAGTTGACGGTAGGAAGTACCAAGATGTTTTGCGGAGTCTCTTTCCCGGCTCCTAATGCAATTTGTGAGGAACAGAGCACGTCCACATCCAGTGGTAGGTGAGGGCCATGTTGTTCGATAGCACCACAAGGCAGGATGCATACCTTGCCCAGGTCGATCGCATCATTGATATCGGGCCAGGTGAGTTTTTCGTAGCGGTATTCGGTTTCGGCGCGAGTAGGCATTTTTTCAGGAGTGAGAAGTTTTGAGTTAGAAGGCGGAAATCTGAACTTTGGGAAAGAGTAGGAGTAGGAAGAAGATGAAGATGGAGATGAAGATGGAGAGTAAGAGTAGGAGGAAGATTAAGAAGAAGGATAGGACGAGAAAGATGAATCTATAAATCGGTTGGAGTGAGTGACATGCCTCCGGTGAATTTGGCAATTCCATCCGGGTTCCACTGCATGCCCAGGCCAGGGCCATCGGGTATGGAGATCATGCCATCACTGTTTAATTCAATGGGATTGAGCAGAAGCTGATCGATGTAAGGTGCCGGAGTAATATATTCGACCCAACGGGCATTGGATGTGGCGGAAACCAATTGAAGGTCCGCGGCTAATCCCACTGCTGTATTCCAGCCGTGGGGAACAAAAAGAATGGAGTGATCATCCGCGTATTGAGCGATTCGGTACTCCTCGCTGATACCGCCCACTTTGGTGACATCGGGTTGTATGTAGTCTACGGCGCGTCGTTCGATCCAATCAATAAAGGATTGGCGTCGAGTGAGCACTTCACAACTGGTGATTGGTAGTGGGGCGTGTTCCGTTAATTTTATGTACCCTTCGATATCGTCCGGTCGCAGGGCTTCCTCAAACCAGGTGACGTCGTAATCGGCGAGCATGCGCGCGGTTTGGATTGCCCATTTATAACCGTGGGGCCAGAAGGCATCGGACCCACCCGCATCGACCATCAACTCAATGTCCGGCCCAACTGTATCCCGAGCAGCGCGTACGATGGCCTCATCGGTTTTGTTATCCACGCGTCCAAAAGGACCCCAGCCAATTTTGAAGGCTTTGAATCCGCGGGCCATACCATCCTCCAAACTGGCGCGCAGCTTATCGGGTTCGTCCATGAGTAGTGAGCCATACGGTTTGATGGTTTCCCGATGGCGGCCTCCTAGAAGACGACTGATCGGCTGTTGAGTCACTTTCCCCAGAATATCCCAGAGAGCGATATCGATGCCGGAGATGGCATGAGTGATCGCTCCGCCGCGCCCTTGCCAGAAGCTCTGTTGGTGAAGTCGCTCCGAGGTTGCGGAAGGATCCAAGGCCGACGCTCCAATCAAGAACGGGCGTAGTACGTTTACAGCACCTTCTATGAGGGTTGCGGATGTAAATACGCTTCCGAAGCCGGTGATTCCCTCATCCGTTATGATTTCTATCAAGGTGTGGAGGTTATTATCTTCATCGAGAAACTTGTCATCCCAACCACCGTCCGGCGTGGCTCCTCTTAAGGGAAGTAATCGAATATCTTTAATTTTCATGGGGTGGCCAAATGCAAAGGATACTTGGAGAATCTGGCAAACTATATTCTGGTATCCGATGCCTTCCGGGGTGTGATTCTTTCCGCGGGGAGGTCCAAGGTATTTTTGCCTCTTTTTGTTCAGACTCATCTGAAGCGGACCGCTCGGCGTGTACAGACCGGAGACATCGATCGGTCCCTACCCTGGATTTGACGGCGGTTTTGCCAAAACCGCCGTCAGTGATTTACCCCGTAGAAAGAATCACGTGGTGCCTTCCAGATGTAATTCTTTCCAGCGTAGGGCTCGATGCTTGCATCGACGCTTTGCCCGGGGAATGTTGTGAGTCACAGAGGCCGAGTTGCGAGCAACTGGCCCTACGGTGAAATCTAATCTCATTCGCGCATTTTGAATCATACTCTTGCGTTCCTGGGCTAAGACTTTTTTCTGTTATTTTATCCCTATGAAAAATATAGTTTCCGTTCCACTCCTTCTTTTATCGCTTTTCTGTTTTGCCAATGTTGCGTTGGCTGAAGATCGACCTCACATCATTGTAATGGTGGCCGACGATCTCGGCTGGCAGGACGTCAGTTATCATGGGGAGGGCAATATCTCCACTCCACACCTGGACAGTCTTGCAAGTCGTGGAGTGCAACTCGACCAATTCTATGTTCAACCGGTGTGTTCTCCTACAAGAGGCGCTTTGATGACAGGCCGATATCCGATTAGGTTTGGGATGCAATGTGGGGTTGTCCGGCCTTGGGCAACTCATGGGCTTCCCTTGGAAGAGCAAACCCTGGCTGAAGGATTACGGGCTGCAGGTTATACTACCGCGATTACCGGTAAGTGGCATCTGGGGCACAGCAATGGCGACTACCTTCCGCTCCAACGCGGGTTTGATATCCAATATGGACACTACAATGGAGCCTTGGATTACTTCACTCACATTCGCGATGGCGCCCACGATTGGCATCGAAATGACGAACCCTTATACGAAGAAGGTTACGCTACCGACCTCATCGGTCAGGAGGCGGTCGGAATCATCGAAGCACATAGTGATAGTAAACCTCTGTTTCTCTACATACCTTTCAATGCGCCTCACACGCCGCTTCAGGCCACAGAAGAACATCTGAATCGAAATGCTCACATTGAAGACAAAAGCCGTCGCATCTACGCAGCGATGGTTACGAGCATGGACGATGCGATTGGAGCGATCATCGGTGCGGCCAATAAGCATCTACCGAAGGAAAACACTTTGATCTTTTTCAGCTCCGACAACGGAGGTATTGTTCGACTCGGTTCCAACGGAAAACTTCGCGACGGAAAGAGTTCCCTTTACGAAGGGGGTGTTCGGGTTCCAGCCATCATGGCTTGGGATGGAACACTCAAAGCAGGTTCTGTTGTGAAAGAGCCATTGCACATCGTGGATTTGTATCCGACTCTTCTCGGCTTGGCCGGAAGCAAGCCCAAACAAAAATTACCCCTCGATGGGAAAGACGCGTGGCCGACTATAAGCCAAGGCAAGAAAACTCCTCATGATTATATCCTCCACAACCTGACTCCTTTTCATGGAGCGATCCGCATGGGTGATTGGAAACTCGTGCACAATGGGCAGGCAAATGCCAACGAGACCTCAGCGGTTGGAAAAGAAAAATGGGAGCTGTTTAACATAAGCGATGATCCATACGAAAAAAACGATCTAAGCACAAAACGGCCTAAAGACTTTCAAAGGCTGAAAAAGAAACTAGCCGAGTTGGCCGGAGAGGCTGTTGCTCCCATTATACCTCCTAATTCGATGCCGAACGACTTTAAAGTACCCAAGGTTTGGGGACATCCCGAATAACATTCCGGCCACTGAATCTGGTTTCGAAAAGAGATAGATGAATAGAAGAAGTTTTTTAAAACGTTCGAGTGGGTTTTGTCTCGGCGGATTGTCCCTGTCTGCTTTGCCTTTAATTCCTGGGAAGGCCCATGCGTCCGGATCCTACAAGATCGGACTCTCGATGTATTCCCTACGGTTTCTTTTTCAGGATGGATCGCTCTCGGTGTTTGACTATCCGGCTTTTTCCCGGAAGACGTTTGGATTAACCGAAATCGATGTATGGGATGGGGCATTCCCCAAGGAGCGAAAAACGGACCCTGAGTATTTCCGTGAATTGAAAAAGCACGCCGATGAAGCGGGAACCAATTTATTTCTCCTGATGGCCGGTGCGGTGGATGCGAACGGAAAGACCTTGGCAGAACGAAAAGCTGCCGTTGAACCTTTTAAAGCTTACATCGACAACGCGGTTATTTTGCGGAGTACGTTCGTTCGCGTATTCTTGAAAGCTCCGAATGTGGATCGAGGTGACGCCATCGCGCATTGTATTGATGCGCTTCAACCTATCGCTCGGTACGCAAAGGAAAAAGGAATAATCATCGCCATCGAGCCGGGCGCGTCGGAGTGGGCCAAACAGGGAGATTTTCTCGCCGATATCGCCCGGGAAATGAACGACCCACACCTACGCTTGATGCCCGACTTTGGTAAGATGAAGGATCACGATCCCTACGGAGGCACCGAGGCCATGATGCCGTTTACCTCGGTTGTATCTGCCAAGAGTCACAATTTTGACGATAAAGGAAACGAGGTCGACTTTGACTATCACCGCCTGATGAAAGCAGTAATCGACGCTGATTTTAAAGGTATCGTGGCCATCGAGTACGAGGGCAAAGTGACCCCTCCAGTTGAAGGAGTGTTGGCGACCAAGCATCTACTTGAGCGATTTCTATAGGTGATGAGTTAGGCACTCACTTAGCTGTGGGTGTGATTCTTTCCGCGGGGAGGTCCGAAGTATTATGACCTCTTTTTTTCAGACTCATCTGAAGCGGACCGCTCAGGCTACGCTGAAAGCTTCGACCCGACACAGTCGGCGATCGGTCCCTACCCTGGGTGTTTCTAACCTAGGTAGGGCGGTTTTGCCAAAACCGCCGTCTGGGATTTACCCGTAGAAAGAACCACGCCCCTTAGTTGTGGCATAAGAAATTAAGCGTCGACGACTGTTTTGAATCGGGTTTTCATGCGTTGAATTGCCATTCATCTTCTTACCACCCCATGACTGAAATATCAGAAGCACCACGTACCTGGAGAGGTATACTCAAGCAACTCGGCCCCGGGCTCATCATATCCGCCAATATCGTCGGGTCTGGAGAGTTGATTGTGACCACTAAACTTGGAGCCGATGTTGGGTTCATTTTGCTTTGGTTTATCATCATCGGATGTGTCATCAAAGTGTTTGTCCAGGTTGAGCTTGGGCGCTACACGATTTCAAAAGGCAAAACGACCTTGCAGGCGATCAACTCGGTCCCAGGGCCTCGTGCGAAGGTATCCTGGCTGGTCTGGTTGTGGTCTTGTATGTTTTGTGCCATTTTTTTTCAACTCTCGGGCATGGTTGGCGGAGTCGCCCAGGTTCTGGGACTGGCAGGGTCCGATTTGTCGCACACGGTGCTGGCGATTCTGATTACGGGGTCGTGTGCCGTGCTACTCTACATTGGTCGATACAAGTTTATTCAGTTCTTTTCAACTTTCATGGTGGCGGCGTTTTCCATTTTCACGGTCTTCGCGGTATTTTCCCTCTATTGGACAGACTACGGCATCACCATGCCGCAGTTAGTGGAGGGCTTAAGCTTTGGACTACCGGATGATTTTTTAGTGGCATTCGCTGCGTTTGGAGTCATCGGGGTAGGTGCCTCGGAACTTATTTATTACCCCTACTGGTGTCTTGAAAAAGGATATGCCAAGTACGTGGGTCCCGACGATGGCAGTGAGGTTTGGGTGAATCGTGCAAAAGGATGGCTGCGTGTTATGAGGTACGATGCCTTGATGTCTTTGGTCATTTACACGGGAGCTACGGTGGCTTTTTACCTGCTCGGAGCGGCGGTGCTGAACGGCAAGGGGATCGAAGTTACAAACGACAGTTTGATGATCAACCTTTCGAATCTTTATAGCACCTCCTTTGGTGTGGTGGGTTTGTGGATATTTATTGTGGGTGCGATCGTGGTGCTCTATTCGACGATATTCATTTCTACCGCCTCGAACAGTCGCCTTGCCGCGGACTTTCTGGGACTCCTTGGATTGATAAAAATAGATACCGATGCCAAACGCCAGAAAGCTATTCGGATAGCCTGCGTCGTCCTACCTGCTATGTATTGTATTTTCTATCTATCGGTTGGAAAGCCGGTGACCTTGGTCACCATTGGCGCAGTCGCCCAAGCGCTTATGCTTCCGTTCCTGAGTGGTGCCGCTTTGTATTTTCTTTATAATCAGACCCACGAGAAACTTCGACCTCGGGCCAGTTGGATTTTCTTTCTTTGGATATCCGCGATGTTGATGACTTCGGTCGGCATTTACCAACTTTACAGTGAGATCCAGAAGTTTTTAATGTAGAAGGCAGATTAGTTTGGAATAGTAGGCCGAATTTTACATCCTTCGTTTCATGGCAACTGTAGAAGAACTCGCAAAAGACCTCACACACGAATTTCCACGCAGCCCTCGAGAAGTACTCGGTGGCTATGTAGTAGCTGGCCGGACGCTTGATAAGTGTCGGTCCGATCTCGCCGGGACCAAGGGTGAATATCACTTCGATTGCCCACTCGATAACTTCTTTTTTGATTTTGTTGGGATCTCAGCGGATGACTTTAAAGCGTTTGTGGCGACCGGAGCGGATGATGAAGCGGTGGCTGCCTGGATTGTTGAGCATGCCACGCCACGGGAGAAATCTAAGATCATTCAGTGGAATAACGATATGCGGGGAAAGCGGCTCTGCGAAATGCCAGCACCGCTTCAGGAGTTTCTTGAAGGGTACATTCCTAAATACATCCCAGAAGGAAAAATCGTCTATGTCTGGTTCGACGTCTACGATATTGAGGAAGGTCGAATTTAAAATTCGAGAAAGACTAATCCCTTTCACTGAGATGTAAGTCTCCACCATCAGGAGAGTCCTACGGTCCGGTTACTGGACCAGGCGAATATTTCGCCACCACACTTTCTGGCCAATCTTTTCCTTGCTGTTTCCTATGCCGTGAAGCTGTAGCGCAATGTAGCCAGTGGCTTTGTCGCTGTCGTTTACATTGGCCACCTGGACTCCGTTGAGCCATGTTTGGATGCGGTCTCCTTTGGCGACGATTTTAAAGTGGTTCCAATCTTCAGGTTTGTAAGTTCCTTTTGGAGCCATGTCTTCACCGGGAATATGTAAAAACCCACGAGCGCCTTCTTCGTACAAAGTGCCAGTCCAACCGCGGTCGCTCGGGTCAATTTCAACTTGATAACCCCAGAAGCGACCCTTCTCCCAGACCCTTTCTCTGACGTCTTTGCTGCCGTCGTCCTTGAACGTCCCACCCCAACGGATGGTGGTAGTTTCTTCAGGGTAGACATTGCTGCGAATTTGTACGCCTGAATTGAGAAGAGCATCCACCTTGAAATCCACTTCCAACTCAAAGTCGTCGTACCTGTCGTTCGTGGCCAGAAAACTATTGGGAAATCCCGGAGCTGCTTCGCCTACAATCATCCCATCTTCCACATAAAATTTTCCGCCACCGAAGTTTTGCCAGCCGTCGAGGCTCGTTCCATTGAATAGGTCAATCGTGTGCGTTCCTGAGTCTTTGGACGGACTGCAGGCTGATAGTGATAAAAGGGCTAATGGGAGAACTGTTTTGAGAAGATTCATGGTGAATATTTTTAGGGTTTCTGTGAGTCTGAGATTAATGTTTTGGTCGATACGTGTTCTTGCCGGGTAGGGCTGTTCGGATGCTTAAAAGATAGGTTCCACAACTGATATACAAGGTTCTTAGGTCGTCACCTCCAAAGCTGCAGTTGGTTATGGTGTCTTCGGGTGTTTCGCGAAACGCGAGTAAATCACCTTGCGGGGAAATAACGTGTATGCCGGGGCGGGTATCGAGGGTCTCAGAGGATTCACGTGTTTTGTGCAGACCGGCTGCCACGTAGAGGTTTCCCTCGGCATCGACGCACATCCCATCCCCGCTGCGTCCGGGATAAAAATCGATTAAGGTTCTACGATTTGACAAGGAACCATTCTCACCCAGATCGAAAGCCAGGATCTTGCGGTTTTTGTCTTTTGCCCCGTCCGCCTCAATTAAATAGAGTGTTTTCTCATCAGGCGATACAATGATGCCATTGGGCATATGAATGTCGGGCTCAGTTAACAGCTGCGAAACGGTTCCATCGGGATCGATACGATAGACCGCCCGCTTGTTTTGCTTTTCCAGGTCAGGATTACCTGTACGCGAGGAAAAATAAATTCTTCCCTTTGAATCGAAATCCAGATCGTTGGGTGCCTGAATGCCTTTTCCCCCGAATGTATCCGCCAGAACTGAGACCTTACCGGTCGTCCTATCTGTCCGGGTAACCCTCCCGGCTGATCCTTCGCAGGTGAGTAGATCTCCGTTTATAGCAAAACGCAGGCCGTTGGCTTCGTTGGTGTTTGTTCTAAAGGTGGTTAGCTCCTCTTTTTTTGGATCCCACTTCAATATTTTCGACACCCTGACATTAGTGAAGAACACGTTTCCGGACCTGTCTACCGCAGGACCTTCCGTGAAAACAATGTTGTCCTGAATCCGTGTTTCTACTCGAAGTTGTCCGAGGAATTCCGAGGTCTCTAAATTAGCATACGTATTTGCGATCCCTGTTGAGGTCGCCGCCGGTAGGAATTGGTGGATGCTTAATCCCAAACCCGCGAAACCAGTGGATTTCAAAAACCACCGTCTAGTTGTTGGAGTTACTTGCTTCATTTTTCGGACTCCAGACTACAGGTCAGTGGGTCTGCTGGTCGAGCCTTTGCACACTCGGATGTGTGATTTCCATGTATGATCTTTTGAGCACAAAAAAAGCCGACTATTGGGATAGTCGGCTGCAATGGTTGAATAAGAGCAACTCTCTAGCTGAAATCGATCGTTACCACCTTGCTCGTTGAATTGGCAGAATCTTGAGCCTCGAACATGCGGTTATAGAGATTTTGCAAATGCTGCCGCAGATCGACTTTGACAGGAACAGAAGATAAAAATGGGTCTTCGACCATGAACTCGCCGGGGTCACCTTTGTGCTCAAGGATTTCCTTGATCGTGGCGAATGTTTCATCGAATTCGGTTTTGGAAATAGAGACTGCGTTGGATTCTGAGGTTTGCATGGTATGTGAAGTTGAGGTTTCGATTATTTGTGTGCCGTAGTGTCGAATAGTTTTGTGAGGTGGCAGCTGCTTTTGAGAAAAAAGTTGGTAAAAAGGTTCCTTATTAATTGGATGTAAACCACCGATCTTTGGAGCGGGAAATTTTTCCGTACAATACTTGGCTTGCAGTTGAGGTCTACAAGCGTTCACTGAGGCCTTTCCTTTTTTAAAACTTTTTACATCTATGAGTAAGTCGGAAAGAACCGCCATTTCACCAACAAGAGATCAAGATTACCCTGAATGGTATCAGCAAGTGGTTCGTGCGGCCGAACTTGCCGAGAATTCGCCCGTTCGCGGATGCATGGTGATAAAGCCTTGGGGCTATGCTTTATGGGAAAATATGCAGCGCGAGTTGGATGACATGTTCAAGGCGACCGGGCACAAGAATGCTTATTTTCCCTTGTTTATCCCTATAAGCTATTTGGAGAAGGAAGCGGCGCATGTAGATGGCTTTGCAAAGGAATGCGCCGTAGTAACGCACCATCGGCTTGAGCTTAACGAAGACGGGAAGCTGGTGCCAGCGGGAGAATTGGATGAACCTTTGATAGTACGACCTACTTCAGAGACTATTATTGGAGAAATGTTTTCCAAGTGGGTGCAATCCTACCGCGACCTGCCTTTATTGATAAATCAATGGGCCAATGTGGTTCGCTGGGAATTGCGCACACGGCTCTTTCTGCGAACTACCGAATTTCTATGGCAGGAGGGGCATACGGCCCACGCCACCCAGGAAGAAGCAGTTGAAGAAACACTAAAGATGCTGGATGTTTATGCCAATTTTGCTGAGAACTGGATGGCCGTTCCTGTTATCAAAGGCGAAAAAACGGAAGGCGAACGTTTTCCAGGGGCTGTTAATACCTATTGTATCGAGGCTATGATGCAGGATCGGAAAGCGCTCCAAGCCGGAACATCTCATTTCCTCGGTCAGAATTTCTCAAGGGCTTCAAATATTGATTTTCTCGATGAGAAAGGAGAGCGAGCATTGGCTTGGACCACTTCCTGGGGGGTTTCCACCCGTTTGGTCGGTGGCTTGATCATGACTCATGCCGATGATGATGGTATGGTCATTCCTCCGAAGATTGCGCCGACCCATCTGGTTATATTACCCGTTCTTCGCAAAGATTCTGACCCTGTGGCAATTTTGAATTACTGTCGGGAAATTAAAAAAGAGCTAGAAAGTAAAAGCTACCATGGTCGTCGGATCTGGGTTGAAATTGATGAGCGCGATATCCGCGGAGGCGAAAAAATGTGGTCCTGGATCAAGAAAGGAATTCCAACGTGGATCGAGGTAGGTCCACGGGATATGGAATCTGGAACGGTGTTCTTTGGTCGACGTGATTTGGGTCCAAAGGAGCGGAAAGGTATTGGCCGGGATGCTTTCGTTGAGGGATTTATTGAGACCTTGGATAATATGCAGGATGGATTGTTAGCAAAAGCGAAGGACTTCCGCCAAGCTAACACCCGAACTATCGATTCGAAGGAAGACTTCTATGAATTCTTCACACCAAATAATGTTGATCAACCGGAGATTCATGGAGGATTTGCACTGGCTCATTATTCGGGCGAACCTGAGCTGGAGGCGCTGATTCAATCTGAATTGAAAGTGACGGTTCGGTGTATTCCACAATGCGGAAGTCCAGAGCCTGGCATTTGCATTTTCACTGGGAAGCCAAGTCCGCAGCAGGTCGTTTTTGCAAAGTCCTACTAGTTGGAACCTCGTATGTTTATAGGCGATTCTCAACTTCCTATTTCTCGATTCTTGCAATTGCATTGCTTTTTCTAAAGGCTGCCGATCATGAAAGTAACGCTTCTAGAAGGTGAAAATTCCGCGGATTACCAGGCCAAGTTGGCGGTGAGTGGTATTACTCCTTATTTGGAGGACTTTGATCATATTCGTGACTTGGATGGAGAATCCACTGATTGGATCTACATGATCCCGCTGGAGTTCACGAACAGCTCCGATTGGTCTGAAGTTCGAGCACGTCTCGCTGGTGCGAATCGTTACTTTATTGTGGTAGGCGAAAATCTTACCAGCGAAAGTATCATTACCCATATCCGCGATGGTGCTTTCGATGTACTCGACCTCAAAGATACGGATGCGCGTTGGATGTCATCGATTCACGAAGCGAACAGCTCTCAGGATCTTTGGTGGCAACTTTATGGCGGCTATTCAGGCAAGCAGGACGACGACTTGGTTGGTCGGTCTGCTGGCATTCAAAGCTTAAAACAAAGTGCCTCAATCATCGGTCCGACCAATGCTTCGGTAATGATTCTGGGTGAATCGGGTGCCGGAAAAGAACGCGTTGCCCAGGCCATTCACAATGCTTCGGGTCGCAAGACTTTCATCCCAGTGAATTGCGCCGCTATTCCGAAGGACCTGATTGAATCCGAACTTTTCGGAGTGGAGAAGGGTGCTTATACCGGTGCCGTCGCGGCTAAAAAGGGACTCATTCAAGAAGCGGATGGAGGGACGCTCTTTCTCGATGAAATCGGCGAGCTCGATATCATGCTGCAGCCGAAACTACTGCGTTTTCTCGAAACACGAAAAGCACGTCGATTGGGAAGTAATGCGGAATACTCGGTCGATATTCGGATTGTAACTGCAACGAACAGGGACCTTGAAGCGGATATCGCCAACGGTGTTTTCCGAGCAGATTTGTACTACCGCATCTCAGAGGTTATTTTAAATATCCCACCGCTTCGGGCGCGCCTGGAAGACATTCCCATTTTGGCTCAGACTTTTCTCAAAATGAGTGTTGAACGGTTCGGCAAAAGTTTCGAGTGGATCGAACCGGAGCTCATAAACAAATTTCAAAATCATGTGTGGCCAGGAAATGTCCGTGAGTTGAAGCAATCGATCGACCGCTTGGTAATCCTCAATAATGGACAAACCCTACTTGCCCGATGGTGGGAAGTGCCCCTGCGCTCGCATGGAGTTAACAGACCTGCAGTTTATCCCAATTCACCTGTTGCCTCTAACCCGCCTTGGGAAATGGAGCCGCCGCCGCCTCAGACGGTTAACCCTCACTATGCTCCTCCTCCTCCGCCTTCTCCGCCGCCTCCTCCTCCTCCGACTCCTGCGCGCGATGATATTTCCATGTACTTGCAAGGTGCCCCTCCCAACAAAAAGGATCGCTACAAGCATGCGCAAAAGTTGCTTGAACAAAGCGACAATGATTTTGCGTGGGTTGCGGCACGGATGGGAATTCATCCCACCACTTTGTATCGGTGGCGGTTGAGGAAGAAAGTGTGACCTTCTTTCTCGACCTTAATGAATTCTCGATAACCTAAGTGAACTTTTCTACTTTTTCTCCTAAAACCTTCTATGGCTTCTTTGAGCGACATTTTATTACTCTGGGATATTGATGGAACTATCTTATCCGCAAAAGGCGCAGGGCCCAAAGCGTTTGAACGAGCGACCTTCCACGCATTTGGCGAGGAGATTCCTTTGTCTTCCATAAACTGGCCTGGAGCGACCGATTACGCCATTGCCTACGCCATTCTGGAGAAAGCGGGTCGTGAGGTAACGAGGGAAGCTGCCCAAGGTCTTGTCGATAAGTATTTAAGCCATTTACCTGACTTGCTTGAGTCCACTAATGCCAAAGCCAACCCGGGGGTTCTTCATTTGTTGGAGCACTTTCATCTTATGCCCCATGTGCACCAAGCCCTTTTAACCGGCAACGTGAAATGTGGCTCCGATATTAAACTCGGTTATATTGGCGTGAACCATTATTTTTTATTTGGTGCATTTGCCGACCATAGTGATTTTCGTAATGATTTAAGCACGCACGCTCTCGATTTGGCCCGGCAACACCTTCACGAAGACTGGTCGCCCGAGCAGGTGTATGTCATTGGTGATACCCCGAAAGATATCGAGTGCGGAAAACATATTGGTGCTCACACGGTTGCAGTGGCAACGGGTCATCACACGGTTGAGCAGCTAATGGAGCACGAACCGTCCCTGGTCCTGGAATCCTTTGACGATCCGCAAATTCTGATCAGCTACCTCAATCGTTAATTATTATCCTTCGATCTGATCCGGCGTCTTTCTTTCGATGCCATGGATATGCTTATCTTCCAATTTGTCCTCTGTCATCACTTTGTAGATACACCAGATAAAAAGGCCTGTTACAGTCCCTACTGAAATGATCATTACTAGCCAACCTCCGAGTGTCATTGCGTGCCCTCCTTCTTTAGGAAATCTTTAAATCTATTAGATGATGCGGTGATAATAGTAAGAAATACAAAAATGATGGCGATTACTCCGACGCTCATTCTTGCTACCGTGTTGGGTGCTTGGTCCTCTCCACCGACGAGATCCGTTACATAGGAAGATACTTGACTCTCGCCTCCCCAGGGCGTCCAGCCCAGCATGTTCTCCATTACAAAAAATGCGATGATTATGAGAAGGAAAGCAGGTGTAATGTATTTCATTAGGATTCGGTAAATATCCGGGATTTTCATGGAAGCTCCCTCATGAGCCTGGCGAAATCCTTCATCAATACCAATGACCCATCCGAAAATAATAATTTGGATGGTGGCCAAAACATAGAGCATGAAAGTGCCGATCCAAAAATCCATCGTATCCAGTGCTTTCACATCGGCACTGAAATAAACGACAAACAAGCTTCCCATGGCGGTGATCATGCCAAGTATTGATACAGAGGCTTTACGGTTTATCCCCAGGCTTTCTTCCAGAAATGCAATTACTGGCTGCAACATGGATAGTGAGCTCGTAACCGCAGCCAGAAACAGCAGGAAGAAAAAGAGGAATCCAAACAAGTTACCGAATGGCATATTGGAGAATACCATTGGAAGTACCTTAAACCCGAGATCAAAGGTCCCCATTCCAGCTACACCAGCTATACCGATAAATGCATAAGCTGCTGGTATAGTAATGAGTCCACCGAGCGAGACCTCGCAGAATTCGTTGGCACTCGTTGCACTCAATCCACTCAAAACAATATCGTCTGATTTTTTAAGGTAACTTGCATAAGTTATGATCACGCCGAATCCCACCGAAAGGGAAAAGAATATCTGACCGGCGGCAGCTAACCATAAACCTGGTCTGCGCAACTGTTCGAAGATGCCGATTTTAACCACCTGCAGATTGCTGTTGGTCGCGGCTTCCATTTTGTGAGTAGCCATTACCGCCGGCCTCACAATTTCGGTTACGGTTTTCCAAGGCTCATCCGCCGATTGCCGTTCCTGCAGTACCACCTTGGTAGGGTTCCACAAATAACCCAAGCCATTGACTATGTTTTGATCGGGTTTCGAGGCGTCGGGAGCACCGAGTGTTAGAACGCGTATCAGGATTATTATAGCCATGACCACCAGGGCGGGCATCGCATACGTGCAAAAGAATTCGATACCCTTGGAAAGTCCACGGTATATCAGGAAGAAATTCAGGGCGAAGCAGATAACCAGGAAGGTTCCCACCTGGCTTATTCCAAAACCAAGTGCACTCCCATCCTTGGCAGCTCCAATAAAGGTGGCCCAAAAGCCTGTGGATGCTTCGATGGAAGTGAACTCCATGGATCCTCGAAGGAAATTCAGGGAGTATCCTAAACACCAGGCCTCAATGTAAACATAGTAGAGATAGATGACCAATGGCACCAGGACCCCAATTACACCGATGTATTTCCCTGCGGGATGTTTCACAATTGCCTGGAGAATACCGGGACTGGAGTTAAACCCGTTTTGACCCCCGGTACGACCCATGGTCCATTCTGCCCAGCAAATGGGCAGCCCAATAAGCAGGAAAGAAATGAAGTAGGCCAGCATGAATGCCCCTCCTCCATATTGAGCAACTTGTCCTGGGAATCGGAGGAAGTTCCCCAAACCGACGGCACTGCCGGAGACAGCCAGAATGACACCCAAACGGGAATTCCAAGATTCTTTAATCGCCATATATTAAGAGAGTAATTTTGTGATAATCGAAAGCCTACCGACATTCTTTGATATTAAAAGCACAAATCCCTTGATGGATTCTGTAACCCTGATTGAGATGTTAGTCTGTGAATCTGATTGATCGGTACATTTTTTGGGAGTGGTTGCGTGCATTTTTGCTATCGCTTGGTGCCACCTTAGGGCTGCTGGTCATATTTGATATGTATGACAACTTGGGGAACCTCCTGGATTTACGGGCTTCGACCGGTGACATTTTCTATTATTACACGATTGTTCTGCCAACCTTGTTGCCACTGATCCTTCCGATTGCCTTCCTGGTTTCATTGTTGTTCAGCTTGAGCAACCTGCATTCGAATAATGAGATCGTCGGATTCAGGGCTTCGGGAGTCAGCTTCTGGCAACTTACACGCTGTTTGTGGGTTGCGGGTCTGTGGTTGTCGGGCGTTCTTCTTTACCTGAATGCAAAAGTAGTTCCGTGGGCCGTGGAAGAATCGCGCCAGAGATTGGATGATTTGGAATACTATTTCGAATTGGAGACCAAGCAGGTACGTGAGGCAGGGCTTATCTACAACGTCGCCTTCAACAATCCTCGAGATGGGCGCATTTGGTTCATGAATCGCTTCAACAAAAATACGTTCCGCGGATACGGGGTGACGGTTTCAAAACTGAATGAATGGAACCAGGAATTTTCAAAAATTCAGGCTCGTGAATGTTTTTACAACGAGAATGAAGACACGTGGCGATTTATCCAAGGGCGGGAACTCGGATTTGAAATCGAGACCGGGGACCTGGTACGGTCCAAACCATTTGAGTTATTGGAAATCGAAGGAATGATTGAAAATCCACGGCTGTTGCTCACCTTGGATAGGCGGGCAAAAGACCTGTCGCTGTTTGAGCTAAAAACCATACTCGATTACTATGGGGGTGGCGATAATCCAAAGGCCATTCCATTCAGGGTTCACTATCACTCTCTATTGGCTGGAACAGTGATTTGTTTTATCATTGTGGGCCTGGCTGTGCCGTATTCTGTTACAGGTGTCCGTGCGAACCCAATGGTGGGCGTATCTAAATCGACCAGCCTTTTCTTCTCCTACTTTATTATTATCAAGCTTGTTCTTTTATTTGGTGAACAGGGTCATATTTCTCCGGTTATTGCCGCCTGGACTCCCAATTTACTTATGGCAGTTTTTGCCGTTTATTTGTACTCCCGATTAAAGTGAGTCTATGAAATCTATTTTTTTAAAACCACGGTCCAGAAGCCGTGCCTTAAATGGTCATCCATGGGTTTTCGCCGGTGAAGTTCAAGACCTGTTGCCAGAATCGGAGAACGGAAAAACCGTCATCCTTAGGGACTCGCGAAAACACATACTTGGGAGCGGAATTTATAATCTGAATTCGCAGATTATCTGGCGTCGTTATTCCTGGGAGAGAACCGCGTTTAGCATGCCCTTCATACGGGAAACGCTTACAAGGGCAGTTCAAAGCAGGCCCGATGAATCGTGCCGGCGTCTCGTCTGGTCCGAATCAGATTCACTCCCTGGCTTGGTCGTGGATCAATTTGGCAAGGTGCTGGTTATACAAGCATTGACCCTTGCCATTGATATGCGTTTGCCGGCCATCGCCACTTTTCTTCAAGAACTGACGGGCGCCGAAACCGTGGTATTTCGCAACGACGCACAGGTACGCAAACTTGAAGGTCTCGAAACTTACATCGGGACTTTTGAAGACAAAGAACTCAACCCATTCGATTTCGATATTGGTGGTATAATTTACCGATTGGATTTGCTGGGAGGTCAGAAGACCGGGTTTTATTTGGATCAGCGCGAACAACATGCACTGGTAGCATCCTATGCTTCGGGTCGAACGGTTCTGGACGCGTTTTGTAATCAAGGCGCCTTTGCGCTTCAATGCGCCAAAGCAGGGGCAGTATCCGTTATTGGTATCGATAGTTCAGAGACCGCGGTGGTAGCAGCGACTCAAAATGCGGAAGCCAATGGACTTGATGCCCAATTCAATCAAGCCAACGTCTTCGATTACTTTTCTGAGAATCGCGAATCAACGTTTGATCTTATTGTGCTTGATCCACCTCCCTTTGCGCGCACTCAGGCCCAGGTTGAAGGAGGACTAAAAGGGTATAAGGAAATAAATCTGCGCGCATTGAAGTCTTTGAATAAAGGAGGTATCCTGGCGACCTACACCTGTTCACAGGCGATTTCTCAAGAGCTCTTCAAGGAAGTGCTCGCCGCGGCGGCCTCTGATGCCCGGCGTTCCGTTCGTATCTTGCACACTACCTATCAGGCAGCGGATCATCCCGTACTCCTCAATATGCCAGAAAGTGGCTACCTGCGCGGTTACATTCTGCAAGTCGACTAAGGCTCACGGTCTTGGAATTTGGCATACGCAACTCAGGTTGTTGGCGAAAAAAGTTTGCGGGAGAATTGTGAATCCAAACTTATTTATTTGGATGCTTTCCCTGTGTGGTTCAAGTAAGACCGATAAAGCTTTTTGAGTGAAAAAGTTTACATGCGTACTTTCGAGGAAGTGCCAGGGGATAACTCCCTGGCTATGGCTCCGTGGGATGCCAGTCGCATCAGGTACCGTCATAATGAATACTCGTTTTGTTATGCGTCTGATTTCCAACAAAAAGGCCTCTGCGTCCTCAATATGCTCCAGAACTTCCATAGCAGTAACGACATCAAAATAACCATCCGGAAACGGTAAAGGCAACGTCCCATCGTAAAAAGTGACGTGGGGTCGAGCAGGTTCTTGTAAAGCTTCCTCAATCTCGATGGTATTCAAGTCTAATCCTTGTATGTCGATGCCTCTGCTTCGAAGAACTGTTATGAGTTTTCCAGTGCCACATCCAAAGTCCAAATCCTTGTCCGTATTGCGGATGTGCGTTTCTGCTAATGAAACCACCTCCGGGTTGAGCACATTGTGGGGAGGCCCCAACCATAAATGTCACTCTTTCTCTTTAAATTGGTATCGTAAAAGAAATGGTCGTACGCGGGGTAGTCAAAAGCTACCGATGCTGCCCAGCCTCTTAAATTGATGATACCTCCTTTAGTTACGAAGAGATCATCAAGCGCAAATAAGGGTGACATAAATCCAATGGGGTAACCGGATGTTTCCAACATAACCGACTCGACTTTTTTTGTAAGGGTGACGAAACAGTAATTACTATTGATTCTCGAATACAACCTGGAAGTTGATACTCAGGTAAATTAAAAGTATCTACGAACATCGATCCGGAAGAATGAATCTCTTCTGAGTGAAAAGAGTGGATCGTTTAAAGCCACTTCGGCAAATATGTTTCCGGATTACTCAAGGGCTTTCAATGTTGGCGACAGGCTCAGACAGAGAAAAAAAGCGATTTGTTTTAGATGTGTTATTCTGCGTTGTGGTTACGAGGCAGGGCCCGATTGCCAAGCGGGCCGTCTTCAAACGGCGGTCTCGGCGAGACACGCCCTACCTTTTCATGTGCCATCCATCTTTCCTGAAGCTCATGTTACATTTATGTCCCGGCAGTATTTTTCCACTGCCGGATTCAACTCTCTCTTCTCAGCGTATCGAAAGGATCAGCGTGCTCTCTCCAGGCTTCGCTGATCAAAGTCTCGATCTTCTGCCCGGCTCCCCATTTGCAGTCACTCCGGAGCAAGTCTGTACTCTTCGCTTCTGTTCAAAAAATTTCAAACAAATCCAAGAACCATCGAACCGAGCAATTCTTCGAAAGCATTCCTTAAACTGTCATTCGGAGAGGGAACCGGCGATTCTTGCGAAGCAGGCCGCCTCATTTTGAGGCGCAGGTATTTTGATGGAAACCAAGTCTTTTCCCTCGATGGTTTCGATACTGACAACTGCGGCAGATTGATAGTTCGGATCCTGAGAGCTATCCCAAATGGTCGTCCACCCGGTAAGATCTTCTGATTTTTCGACGGTGATAAAAGCTCCGGACGTGCCTTGTTTGAGGGGAAAGGTAAGGATCATGCACGGTTCTCCGTTGTCCTCACTCAACAAGCTATCTACCACTTGGCCATCGGGTGCATTTGGATCCAGCCCAAAAAGATATTCAAAAATGTTCGGCCAGGGATCGTTGTCACCATTGTCCGTGGTCCCGCTTTGGCCGCCGGGCAATGAATTCAGGAAATCGGCAAATCCACCCGTTACCTTTGGTGGTGCGACGACCGTTATAGTGACTCCGTCCCCATGATAGTTCACGCGAAGAGCATAGCCGACTGCATCCCAAACGGGTGCGGTCAGTACGGTTCCGTCCGCGGTTTCTGCGAAAGTGCCGATGACTTCACTGAATCCGGTGAATAGTGTAAAGACCTGTCCGACAGTCCAATTGCTTCCGAGTAAGGCCAGAGTGGCTCCATCCAGATTCAAACTCCCTCCGGAACTGGAAGTAACTCGGTCAGCCAGGGCCGGATCAAAATCAGGCAGATCCATGCGTACTTGCCCCTTGAGGGTGAGGGAGGTGCCAGAGAAGCTAAATTGACCAATGCTGCTGTCGTTTGGCGCAAAGCGATCGGTTACGGTGAGTGAGCCTCCGATCTCGCCTTTCCCTACCAAGCCCCAGATTGAGCCGGTTCCGGAAATTTTCGCTCCTTCCTTCAACTCAACCTGCGATTTGGTCAGGACACCATCGATTTGAAATTCGCCTTCATCGACCAACGTTTGCCGTTCGTAGTCGTAGACCAGGGGTGCGTCCTCGTGCATGGCTTGCAGAATGAATTTTCCAGGTCCGGTTTTACGCAAGCCTCCACGACCGGTAAGATTGCGAGTGAACACGTTCTTCGCGTTTCCTTCAGTCTGTGTGTCTCCGAGCATATGAACCGTGAAGAACTCGTTGAGACCGACTCCGTCGAGGTTGATACTTCCTTTCCCCCAGGTTACGGCTGTTTTATGGCTCCGGAATTGCGAGTGTTCAGGATCGTACTGTCTGCCGAAAACCCAGGTTGCCCCAGTGAACGTAAGCTCTGTATTATCGGCGAAGAAAAACTCTCCACCCTCAGAGGCGCCGTCGGTGTTGCCAATCACGCCTCCCGACAGGTTTACAGGTCCGTTGAAAATCACCCGAGGATCCCAAATTGTTGTGTGAATGGTGCCGTCGCCGAGATGAAAGGTTCCATTGACGATGAAATTCCCCAGGCGCCAATTTTGAGGCCAGCCCTCGAAATTCAGCGTGTCGGAACTCGTCCAGGTAAAGTCCTGCACCTCGTGGGCACCGTGCATTTTGGCCGCGTGTACTCCATCTCCTCCGGGTGAATTGTGCAGCCAGTGATCCGTCGGTTTCGGGACAACGCCGCCCGACCAGGACGTATCCTCGCTCCAGATACCGTCCACGAAACCTTCAATGGTAGCAGCCCCAACCGGATCATTCGGGGGAGCCCCAAGATCGACATACCAAAACCGTGTTGTTATGCCCATTCCACCCCAACCCCAAAAGCTGGATCCATCTTTGGAAACTGCTTTTGTGTCGATGAGATCCCAATCTCCGATACCTGTGACCTCTTCTGTGGCAAACACATCCGCCATGCGGCGAATACCGGCGTTGGGCGTCCAGATAAAAGGTTCCGATGGATCCCAAACACCTTGGTCCGAACGGCTGGTTCCTACCACCACCAGGCCGTTATCCGAGGAGCTTATAGCCGAACCGAAGAAGTCGCCGCCTGGAAGGTCGCCCAGTCCTTTCATGCCCGTTGCCTCTGTCCAGCGCATGGCTTCAAGGCCTCCGGCGGAATTGCCCCATCCCACAATCGTTGCCCCATCGAAGGATATGCCCAGAGGCGATGAACCTTCGGTTCCGCCTGGGATTTCTCCCAACAAAGTGGGGGATTGCCCTGGCATCCACCGAAAGGCGCGCGTGGCTGAATTTACAAATCCCGAGCTGGCCACCACCATCCCGTCACCGGACAAAAATACTTCCCCCCATGCCGCGTCTGACAGGGTATCGGAAATGGTCATGCCCCCTTCCTCCGTCCAGACAAAGCCACGGGTTCCATTCGCTTGCAAGGAAATCCTTAGGGTGCCAACGATCGTTTTACCATCGTCGGACATGCGTTGGATGACGACCTGTTCATGGCATTCAGGAGCGGGGATGGTTAATACGGTGAAACCTTCACCGTTTTTCCATAGGCCTCTTCCCCCGTTCCCCCGTTTGAGGTGGCGAGAATGGTGTTTCCGTCAGCCGAGATGTCTAGTATGGAGGAGAATCCCGGATCAGTCATCGCGACGGAACCCCCTTCCGCCGTCCATCGGAAAAAGCTGTTACCGGTCCTGCCTATCAGAGTAGTTCCGTCTCGGGACATCACTTCAACCGTGGCATTGGTCTCTCCGTTGGGTCCCGCGATGGCGACAATTTCTGCTGCCTGGGTTGTGCCTTTAAAGGCTGCCAAGAATGAAATACAAACGATCATGAGCCTCTTGTTTAAAAAGATCCATCTCCAAAATCTCTGATTATTTCTTAGGAAGGAGTAAGTAGAGTAAGTATAGGCCAGTAAAGAGAACATAAGAACAGGCGTTTAAATGTTAAGATCTGAGAGAAGGATAACAGGCGAAGAGAGAAGGCGAGTTTGGACTTTCTTGCCTGCCTTTGTCGAGACGTTTGTTGAACCAAAGCATTTCATTAGAGCTGTTCAAATCAGTAGTCGCCGAAGCTGCCACAGACGCACGCCGATCCGTTTGCATTCTGCACCACTGCTTTCAGGCCGCGGATCATCCCATTCTCCTGAACATGCCCGAAAGTGCGTACCTGCATGGGTTGATCCTGCAAGTGGACTGAGCTGAAATACCTATCAGATTTAAAGGTGAATAGGTAGGGCGATATGGCCGAAGACGCCTATTAGTATCTCGGTGAATGAATAAAGTAGCAACAAGGGCCTATTTTATTGGCAAAGGCAAGACACTGAATCGGCACCGCGAGGACGCTGTCGCCCTACCTTTATTAGCTGAATTGGTAGGGCAATCGCGTCCCCGCGATGCCGCCAAGAAATAGTTAAAATGCTCAAACACGGTTTGTGTGTCCGGTTATTATCGCTTTGGCTATTTCAAGGGATTCCACACGCTCTCAAATCCCAAGTCTGAAAATTCCTTTGCATTGGCGGTGTCAATTTAATTACCCGGACTCACAGGCACCTGCACGATGCGGTAGAAGCGACGGCCCTGGTCGAGGTTGGGCAGGTTGCTCAGCTCGAGCAGGCTGTTGTCTCCTGGCGTCTCTGAAATGAGCTCCCAGGTTTCCAGATCGGTGGAGGTTTCAAAACGATAGGTGGCATCACCCACAGCAAAGATTGGCAGAACCAGTTCGCCGCCTGGCGCATAGCGAGTTTGAAACACCTGGACTGGATCGTCGGCGGTCCGAATCGCTGCATCGTTTTCGGCGGTCAAGGTGAACATGCCTTCGGAAACAGCCCAACTATATTGAAATCCGTCTTTGAGCCCGCTAATCTGGATGTTCAAATTTTCTGCGGTTAAATTTCCACCTACATCAATCAATTGAAGTTGTTCACTCTGAGTGGGAGCATGCCCGGAGAAGATCAGGTGAAGTGTTCCGTTCATGGTAAGGGCACCGGTGACGACCAATCGGTCTTGGTTTTCTGGCTCTGGTCCAGCGATTTCCATCGTTATCAGACCAGTTGCGAGTAGGTTCACATCTCCTTCGATTCTGGCCACAGCTAGATTTGAAGTGCGTATGCTAACTCGGGCGTCTAATTGAGTTAAGAATGCTGAACTCTCGACCGGCTCCTCTTCTTCTATACACCCAGGACTTAGTAATCCAGCCAGATCCAGAACTGCATCCGTTCTAATTATGGCTCCGCTTTCAAGGCAGATTATTCCGCCAGAATTTACTGATAAGCTTCCCCGTACGGTGACCACACCGTCCGCTAAAACGTCGAGATGCGATGTGTTACCGAAATTACCGCCTAGTGTCAGATCATTTTCAATAAACCACGTTGAACCTCCTGTTACTTCTCGCCCACCTATCAACACTTCCCCGCCTGCGAAAACTTCTGCATCGCGACTTTTAACAAAACCCCCTTCCTTTATTTCAAGATTATAACCGTGTCCGATCGAAAAGGTTTTAGTTTCGAGCTTTGATGCACGTAGCGCACCAAATCCTCCTACATAAACATGACCAGTACCTCGCGCTTGGCCTTCTGATCCACGGAGCGGCATCATTCTTAAATCTTGGGAGGTTACCAGTCCTCCGTTTGTAATGATCAACTCACCATCCGGCATTTCGTTTTCATATTCGGTCTCAGGTGGATTTCCAATTAGTATAGTGCTTGCATGCAAATCTCCGCCGGACTGGACCCATACTTTACCTGAAACGCCATTCCCGATCTGGACCATTCCCGCAGTAATGGTGGAATGAATATCCCGATTGGTGGCACTGACTCCATCGACGACCACTTCCGCCTTGTTTGAACGACCTATGGAAATGTCCCCCATTACAGCGACTTTTCCCCCTTCGTATACCAACAATTCGGCCAAACCGGGTTCATTCGCATCGATGTCGTAAATGGTTCCCCCTCCGATTTCAAAGAATTGGGATACGTTTAGAGTGGAAACTTCGTTTCGTGCCGCCGATTCTCCTCTTACTTCAAGTAAGCCGGTTGAAAATGGTTCCGAAGCTATGGTTAGTTGAGGTGTATTCACTAATCCGCCATTTAGAATTTTCAACGTCCCATCCCGCATTGGAGCAGCATGTCCTCCTTGCACTCCCACCGTAATTTCAAGGTGGTCTTCCAATTTAGATCTGGCTGTGCCCATTTCCCCATCTACAGTGACAATTCCTCTTGCGGTGCTGCCAATATACGTACCGAGAGCCTCGCTTTCTCCAGCAATTACTTGTCCACCTTGTTGGATAAGAAGTTCTCCTACTGCTTCGGAGTCTACTTGATCTTGGGATTCTAAAAGAAGGGTGCCTCCCACAAAAAGGCCCTGCTCCACAGAAATAGTTGATCCGTCCCCATCCGCGGTTGCGGATGCATTGCTAATTTGCCCGATATAAAGTCTTGTTAGATTTGCTTTCGCTCCTTCATTTACAGTAAGGATCACCTGATCCTCCCATGCCAAGCCGAAGAATAAATAACCTGATCTGAGAAGGTATCAGGGCTTCACTGTTATTGCCTGTGGAAACCAAGAGTCCATTTGAACCTGCTGTTCCTCCGACTAAGACTTCTTCACCGATGATTTGCCCTCCCGATGAAGCTACTAAAAGACCATCGCCTTGCTTACCTATCTGAGCGGTTCCTATATTCCAGGTGCTTCCAACACCGATTACATGTCCTCGTGAGATTTCCTGGTTGGCTCCATCTCCGAAAACTGTTTCGGCGCTTGTAATTGTTGCGCCATTTTCAACAAAAACCGTAGGTGCACCCAATATGCCGACAGTGAATCGACCGGTGTTATTCCATTGAGTTTCCGATCCGGTTACATGCACAGTCGTTTGTGCTGTAGTCCCAATTTTTGTATGGGAGCTGAGTATATTTCCGTTGGAGAGTTTGAAACTTCCTTTGTCAACCAGCACACTGGGTTCTTCCGGAGACAAAGCCTGTGCGTTGAGATCTGCACTAATGAATTCTACCTGAACGTTCGGGTCTCCGCCAACAACCAAGCGGTTCACGGATTGTGTCCCCACTAACACTGGATAGGTTCCTGATAGATCGAAGATCGCGTTGTCATCCGGACCCGGCACATCGTCGGCGATTTGATTTTCATTGAAGTCGCTCCAGTTGCTTGCCGTGGCAAAAGAGCCCCCTTCCGCGTTAATCCAACGGTGGCCTTCGATTGGCTCATGATCCGGAACCTCGATTCCATCGGTGGCGGCGAGTACGAGTGAACCATCCGCCAGCGTCGCTGCAAATACAACTATGCCTGCTCGATTGTACCCCCCTGAGCCGAAAGCAAGTATTTCATCGATCGTCGAATTGCCCAAAGGAGCTCCAGATTCCACGATGGCATCATTGTTAGGGTCTGGGCCATTGTATAATGCCGGTAGACCCGTTTTTAAGCGCAAGAAAAGCAATGTCCCCGTCGTCATTCATAGCCAGGCTGAGAATCGTTTCATACTGATCCATTGGCAGGTGAACTATCTCGCTCCCGGTTCCTGCAAATATACCCGTGCCTAGATCTGTATGTCTGCCGATGCAGGCGATTTTTCCTGAATTGGTAAATTCAAGACTTTCTGGAGGGTCTATGAATCCATCCAGCACGGAGCTTGGAAACTCATATTGTGGGGGCATTGGTTGTGATAACCATTCAGAAATGTTAATGGATCGAAATATGGAATAGGTTGTGGCGTCCGCTAACGGTATGGCCGCATAAACAAATTGCCCGCTATTGTTCATTGCTGGACCTGATATAAAGGGAAAACTCAAATTGGTGTTCCGGTCATGAATGGCTGCTGTGAAACTACCTTGTTCCGGATTTGCCAATATTTCCGGAGTCGAGAGTTTGATGACCGGCAGGGTGCCATCAAATTCTAACGCTCCACTGCTGAACGCGAGATATCCGGAATCGTTAATCGTTTGTCTCCAAATACCGCCGTGTATGTCCAGTTGATGCGAATCCGCTGTTGGTCCTTTGAGAATTCGATGTGTTACCTGGTCCGGCGACTCTGCTTGTTTTTTTGCTAACGCAACAAACGCTACAGTTCCGTTGTTATTGATGGACGGAGAATCTACCAACAAAGTTGGAAACATTGGAAAGTATGTCGTGAAGCCATTGCCGATTCCGATTATATTTTCTCCATCTACGGATGCGAGAATCGAAGCGTCCCGAATGCCTGCTTGGCCAATGAAAACTGCTACGGTGTCGTCCGTCCTCCGGCCATAAAATGCCACTGCTCCGGATTCATTAATCACCGGTTTTCCAATAAACTTCAGACCCTCTTCCTGGGCTGTTGTAATGATAAAATCCTCTTCGCCAACGGCTGAGCTCCAGAATAGGAGTCCCAGAATAGAGAAAACCATTGTGCGGAAAAGACGACCGATTCGCATACTGTGTATGGTTAGAGTGAGAATTCAGGAAACTATTAGGTGGAGAGCCCAAACAGTCCTTTTCATTACCTTGCAGGATATAAGCTGGCTGGTCCAGAATTTTAAATTCCAGAATGCGGATTAGCGGGGCCTTTGCCGGGCTCAGCGATTCTGAGCGAACACCGGAATTGTGGTAAGCTGTTGCTCAAACTCTCTTTGCAGGGCTTCCTTTTGCGCTTCCAGAATTTTGCTGAAGTTTGCCTCCTGTTTTTTATCGAATCGATCGAAGGTCGCGGTGAGGTTTTCAGGTGCTTTATGATGGGCGACGATTTCAGATAACTGGTCCCAGCTGGTTGATGGCTGAGAATCATTTTTGGACAGCAGAATGAATTTGGTGGTGAGAGTTTCGTGAAAAGTGGAACTACCCTGTTTGTCGCTCTTTTCCGCAAACTGGTAGGAGACTTTGTCACCCTCGATGCTGACCTGAATGACGCGAAAGGCTGTTTGTTTTTCCTTCTGGCTCATGGTGCCACCGAAAACGAGTTTTTGCTGCGAGTGCTTGGGCCACTTGCTTGACAGAGCTGCTCGTACTACGTCCTCAAAAGCGGTGCTGCTTCCCATCGAGCCAAGAACGTTGACGATGACCCAGTTACCCGCGTTTGCGACTCGGGCGGCTTTGACCTCGACCTGATCGGTTTGCCAACGCGGTTTGATAAGCCCAATGTAGGGAAAGGGGGTGTTATGCAAAAAGTCTCTCAAGTCCATATGCGAGTAATCTCCTTGAGCGACAAGCTGCTTGGCCCGCTCGTAGGCTTGTTCCAGGGCGACGATCAATACCTTGGCTTGTTGATCGTGCCACTGACGGAGCGTGAGATTCGGGCCCATTTCCGTATGCCCCTGATAATTCAGATAGTTTTCGAATTCCGGGTAGGCGCGAGCGAGGAGCCGTGAAGCGGAATTAAACTGGTTGTTTTTCAGGTGGGAAATCGCCTGGTTGACGGTGTTCAGGTACTCTGTCTGTTGAGCCGCTATTATTTTCGGATTCGATGACGTTCCTGTTTCCATTTCCTCGATCCGGTCTATCATGTGTGTGTTTCTGGTTCCGGTGAGCCACCACATGAGCATGGCGAGGACTCCGGTGGTGATAATGATAGCGATACGCTTTCCGTCGAGATACATGATGCGCGCAGCATGTGATGGGGATAGGGCCTGTCAATTGGCGTGGCAAACTTTGGATTTCTTAGAATATTTTTTAATTTCTCTGGGAAAGGAATGAATAGCGCTGGTCAGTGTCTTACCTCCATGTTTAGGTTGTTTTGATCGCATGAATGTCGCAGCCCTGTTTCTTAAAGCCCCGGTACTGGGAACTGTAAAAACCCGTTTAGCTAAGTCATTAGGTGACGAAGCCGCGTTAGTGGCTTACCGGCAATTAGTTGAGTTTTTATTAAAGAAGATAGGAGAATCGTTTGCGCACATCCACTTCACACCGGGTGATCCGGAGACTCTAAAAGCTTGGCTGGGAAATGGCTATTCCTACACCCCACAGGAAGGTGCTGGCTTGGGTGAGCGTTTGCTGCATGCCATGGAACTGGAGTTTATCGTAGGAGCTGAGAAGTTAATTTTCCTAGGTGGCGATTGTCCTTATGTGGACCAGGCTCGAATCGATGAAGCATTTCAGCAGCTCGATCATTACGACGTGGTGATTGGGCCAGCTACGGACGGCGGGTATTATCTCATCGGAATGAAACGGATAATGCCTGAACTGTTCACGGATGTTGCCTGGGGGACACATTCGGTTTTTGAAAGGACCTTGAAAATCTGTCAGAAGTTTGGGTATACCGTTGCTTTGCTCCCTGAGGAATCGGACGTGGATGACCTCGAAGCTTGGGAAAAAGCAAAAGCGTTTATGGAAGTAAAGTAGCACAACCATCCCGGCGGTGTTTTGTTTTAGAAAATTAACAGGCAAGATGCCTGTTCTACTTTATCTCAGGTTCTGATTGGTTGAGGATCCGGGATAATTATTTGGACAAAGGGGAACTAGGAAGCATTCTTCGGGTTAAATTATTTTTAACGGCAAACATGATTAGGAAACTTGGAAGCATAGGAATTGGAGCAGTGGCTGAGCTGGGTCAGCTGACTTTGTTTACTGCGCATTCCCTGGTTTCGTTTGTTGGACAGAGGCATAGATCTGAGAAACTGATCCGTGCGGTCTACGAAATCGGTGTGCGTTGTGTTCCGATTGTGTTGATTGTCGGGTTGTTCACCGGACTAGTCCTTGGCCTCCAATTGTATTACGTGCTATCCAAGTTCAGCTCGGAGACATTACTTGGGCAGGCCGTGGCATTGACGGTAATCCTGGAAATCGGACCTGTCTTTACCGCTATCATGATCGTGGGCCAAGCCGGATCAGCACTTTCTGCAGAACTGGGTATTCAACGCAATGCTGAACAGATTGATGCGCTTGGAACCATGCGGATTCAATCGCTAGGCTTCCTGGTATCTCCTCGCTTATGGGCAGCCATCATCTGTTTCCCTATTCTTACGGCGTGTTTCGATTGGGTGGCCATCCTTGGCGGTCATCTTACAGGTGTTGAACTTCTCGGAGTGGACGCCGGGTCCTATTGGAATCGCCTGTACGACGAAGTGACCTTCACTCATGTGCGCGATGGATACATCAAGGCGTTGGCTTTTGGGTTTCTCACGACAGCCGTTTGCTCTTTCAACGGCTACTTTACGCATCAACTATCCGATGTGCCGGGGGCTCGTGGCGTATCGCAAACCACAACCCGTGCAGTCGTCTACTCAAGCATCGTTATTCTTGCATCCGATTACATCATCACTTCCTTCCTGCTTCAGACATGAGTGCATCCACATTATTAATACGGGGACTCTCAAAACGATTTGGAGAACAGGTGGTCCTGGATGCGATTGATTTGGATATCCCTCTGGGCAAACACATAACGGTGATCGGCAGGAGCGGCATTGGTAAGTCTGTATTCCTCAAATGTATCGCCGGTCTATTGGCACCCGACTCGGGAACTTTACTGTTGGATACGGGGAGTCCCGTTCCTCACTGCAGTTACCTGTTTCAACAAAATGCCTTGTTCGATTCCTTGACGGTGTTCGACAATGTGGCTTTGCCCGTTCGGGAGAAAGAAGCCGTCTCAAGGGCGGATTTGAAGATACGTGTCTCTGAAATGTTGGAGAAGCTCGACCTTGTAGATGCCGCCCACAAGTACCCTGGAGAAATTTCCGGTGGGATGCAAAAGCGTGTGGCGTTGGCGAGAGCGCTGATTACTCAACCAGAAATCATCCTGTTCGACGAGCCGACCACCGGCTTGGACCCTGAGCGTAAGTACAGTGTTTTTGAAATGATTCGCCAGTACCGCCTTCAATTTGGATTTACGGTTATCATGGTCAGCCACGATGTCCCTGAAGTGTTCGAAATTTCGGATCAAGTCGCCTGGCTTGAAGGAGGTAAAATCGCTTTTTGGGGTGCACCCGACGCTTTACTTGAGAATCCACCCGAAGGTCTTGCCAACTTTATCCGACCACAACTCGCCTAATTTTTTATGAACTCCAAAAAACTTGAACTTACTGTGGGAGCATTTGTTTTGCTCGGACTGGTCGCCATTCTTTACCTTGCTCTTCAGGTGGGCAGCAATCGGTGGTCGGGAGATCATTACAGCCTTTACGCGCGTTTTCTGGATGCCGGCGGACTCAATGAAGGTAGCTCAATACGGATAGCGGGCGTCAAGGTCGGCACGGTTGGAAGTATCACTCTTAACAAGGAGCAAATGGTGGCCATGGTTGAACTGAAGTTACCGGTTGATTTGATGTTGGAGGATGACACCATTGCTTCGATAAAAACTACCGGACTGATCGGCGATAAATTTTTAAGCCTTTACCCTGGTGCCTCGGGAATAACTTTGGAACCTGATGAAATAATTGTGGACACAGAATCGGCCGTCGATATCGAGAGTTTGATCAGCAGGTTTGCGTTCGGGAGTATCGAAGATGAATCGACAGACAAATGACCTGGAATTAAATGCAAATTAAGCATGTTATTTTTTTATAGAACTGGTAAGTTTTTAATAACCACCACGACCAAGTCCTCCAAATGCGATCCAGTCTCTTACCTAAAGCCCTTTCCTTTTTCGCCTGCCTGATGATTTCCAGCGGCATTGTTTCAGCCGAAGAAAAGCCCGAAGTGGCTCTCAAAAATACCGTCGAGGGCGTGATTGATGTACTTTTCCAAGCCGATTCAACCGTGAGTATTGAGACAAAACGGGAGCAGGTACTCGCAGTATTGAACCGAAGTTTTTCCTTCGAAGTGATCGTTCGCCGCACACTGGGTCGCAATTGGGATAAACTGAAGCCAGAGCAACAAAAGCAGATTGTCTCTCTGGCGACTGACCTGATGATCCGATCTTATACGCGCGAATTTAAGGAAGGGATCAGGCCAATCGTCGAATACAAAAGCCCATTAGAACTGGCTAAGAACAAGATTGAGATTTCCTCCACACTGGTCCTTTCAGATAATAAAATAAACCTCTCTTATCGCTTGGCGCGCCTGGAATCCGGTTGGCAGGTATATGACATCATTGTTGAAGGTGTCAGTCTGGTTAGCAATTACCGCAAACAGTTCGATGCTCATTTTCAGAAGAAAAACGGAGACGACCTGATTGATCAACTCGAAGCAAAACTGGCTGAATTATGAAATGCTTTCACCCTCTAGCTAAACTCTCTATTTGGAGCTTCTCGATCCTGCTCCTGATGAATGCTCATGTGTCGGCTCAAGATGATTTTCTGAGTGAAGACGATTTGTTTAACGACAAAGAATTTGAAACAGAGGAAACAATTTCAGATCCCATTGAAGGCCTGAACCGGGTCTTTTTTGGCTTCAATGATTTTGTCTACAAGAACCTGCTTGGACCTTTGGCTAAGGGATACCGCGCGATCACTCCCGATCCTGTCGAGCGGGGTTTCAGCAATTTTTTTGATAACATAAATTACCCTGTTCGGTTAACGGGAAATCTACTACAGTTGAAGGTCGAAGAGTCCTTTCAGGAGACCGGCAAGTTTTTTGTGAACACAACACTGGGTCTTGGTGGGTTTTATAAGGCATCCGATGATTTCGAGTATTTGGATCCTCCTGTGGAAGATATTGGGCAAGCGTTTGGTGCCTGGGGGTTCGGCGAAGGATTTTATATCGTCATTCCGTTTTTAGGACCTTCAAATGCCCGTGATTTTGTGGGTCGATTTGCTGATCGTTTGCCTGATCTTGTAGATACTCCCTGGACAGTCCTGGACGATTCTACCGATAGATTTATTGTGGGTGGCGTCGATTTTGTAACCGACTCCCCAGCTCTTATGTTTAGGTATGAGTCGCTTACCAAAGCTTCGATTGACCCTTACGAAGCTATGAAAGACGGTTTCACCAAGTACCGCATGCAGCTGATAAGTGAGTAAACGCTTTTTGTTCTCACTTCTGGCTTCCCACTCCTCATTTCTAAATTAATCGACGTAACGCAATTGCACCGTGTCCACTAATTGATCGTGTGCCAGCACGTTGGTGATGACTACGAGCTGCTGTCCTTTTTTGACCCACTTTCGTTCCTGTAGGACCTGAAAGGCATCCTTAATTGTTTGTTCAGGATCTTCGCAAAAATCCATGAGGAACGGTTCAATGCCCCACAAAGTAACCAAATGGCGAAGAATCTCGAGTCGGTCGGTGAATGCGTAAACGGGAGCTTTGCATCGGAGCGAAGAAAGTATCTCGCCGAACCGACCCGTTTTTGTGAACACCACGATGGGCGTTTCATGCAATTCCTCCGCGAGCATTTTTGCGGAACGAAGCATCATATCCCTTGCGCCCTTCAGGATGCGCCCTTCGGCAAACCCGGCCCCTCCGGATCGCTCGATTCTTAGAGAGATGCGTTTAAACGCCTGCACGCATTCCAACGGATATTTTCCGATAGTCGTTTCCCCTGAGAGCATGATGCAGTCGGCCTGTTCATAGACGGCATTGGCAACATCGGTCACTTCGGCGCGTGTGGGAACGGGATTTTCAATCATCGATTCGAGCATGTGCGTCGCGACGATCACACCCTTTCCCCTAAGCAGGCATTGTTTAACGGCACGTCGTTGGATAATGGGAAGTTCCTCGTATGGACATTCGATTCCCAGATCGCCACGAGCGACCATCAGGCAATCGGCAGCCTGGATGATTTCGTTGAGATTGCTTAAGGCTGATTGATCTTCGATTTTTGCCACAACCTTTCCTGTCGCCCCAATACTGACCATGAATTCGCGTAGAATATCGATGTCGGTCGCCTCTCGCACAAAGGACAAAGCATATTGGTCGACCCCTGCTTCGTGGCCGACCTGAATGTCGCCACGGTCTTTCTCGGTAATCGCCGGGAGATTGATCTTAACTCCCGGGAGATTGATGTGCCTGCGGCTTCCCAGTTCGCCACCAATCACCACTTTACATTGAATGCGTGATTCGGTTTTACCGATGACTTCGAATTTCAAGAGGCCATTATCTACCTGGACCTCATTCCCTACCGAAATATCCTGGATCAGGGACGGGTAATTGACTCCCAGTACCGGAGTTCCATCTGAATCTTGAGAAAATTTATTGGCGTCGATCGATAGGTCGACCCGTTGATCCTGCTCTAGAAAAATGGGTTTCCCCAACGCGCAGGTCCGAATTTCCGGACCTTTAACATCCATCATGATCGAGATTTCTCGTCCCACCTTTTTGGACACCTTTCTTATTTTTTCAATAGTGGCTCTTGTCCAATCATGATCCGCATGAGCCATGTTGATCCGGCAAATATCGACGCCTTCATTGATCAGCTTAGTAAGCATTTCTTCACTTTCAGTCGCTGGCCCGATGGTGAAGATTATTTTAGTATGGCGATACCGATTCTGGTTATAAGTTCTTTTCAAAATTGGATGTGTGTTAGTTCAAAACTCGGAAATTACGAAAACGATTTCTTAAATATCAAACGGTGGCAATGTTTCCCCCGGTGGTACCACCGTAATGTCATAGTTTCGTTGATGATTTTTCCCGTTGGTCACGGTTTGAGTGACTTTTTCCACCGAGTTACAGTCTTTGCTCAGGTGAGCCAGGTATACTTTTTTCCACCAAGGTTCTTCCATCGTATCAAGAAGTTCCTTTGCCGCGTAATTCGACAAGTGACCATGGCGACCGGTAATGCGCTGTTTCACGGACCACGGGCGTTTGGTGTCTTCATTTAGCATGTCGGTATCGTAATTGGCTTCGAGCACCAGTACGTCTACATGCCTGATCCGTTCACGAACCAGCTCCGAAACATAACCCAGGTCGGTTGCCCAAGCCAGGCTACGGTGCGGTGTGAAGAGATCTCCATTGCCATTTTTAAAGACAAACCCCACCGGATCATAAGCATCGTGCGGAACAGAAAAACTGGTAATCTCCAGATCGCGAAATTGAAAGGTGCTTCCGGTCTCAAACAGCTTCCAGGTTGGGCGTTTCTTCAGCTTGGATTGCACCGCTTTCGCTGTCTCCCGGTTTGCGTAGAATTCGAGGTGCTCAAACCTGCTCAATCCACGGATGCCGGCCGAGTGATCCGAATGTTCATGGGTGAGAAATATCCCATCGATGTTGTCGATCGACTCCCCCACAGAATCCAGCAAGTTGCACAACTGCTTGCCGGAGTAACCGGCATCAATCAGGATTTTACAGTGGTTGGTCGTCAGGAGACTACAATTCCCTGAACTGCTACTTCCCAATATGGTGAAACACATCGACATCAATGGGATTCAGGGAGATGCATTGGTTGCACTCAAGTGTATTGTGTCCTTAGGGTGTATTTGTTCATTCACTGTCTGTGGAGAAAGGATGTGTCCCAACAGAGATCACCGGCCAATTGCCAACTTGACCAGTTGCCTAGTTGCAAATAGGAGAGAAGATTCTGTTTTTCAGTTTCTTTTTTACTGTCTACAGTTTTCAACCCTTATCATGCAGGATCTACCCTTTCTCTCGGCTAATTTATGAGCCAGTCAAAACGAATAGTTGTCCTCTTCTTGCTCCTCGTAACAGGAGGAATCTTAATTTTTGTTTCTACTAGGAACGACAAAACGGGCGAGCAAAGGTTTGTCGAAGGAGCAGCGATCCAACCCAGTACTTCGGAGTCCTCGCCGATTCAAATCGCCCAGGTTCAAACGGTTGCTACCCCTCTTGCGGTTCACGAAATCTACCGCGGGAAAATCAGCGATCACCATTGGAAGGAAGTAAGCATCTACTATGAAAACGGGTTGCCTTATCCGCTGAGAAAGGAACAAATCCTCCATCAAAACGCCGACGGGGAAACCACAGTTAAGAGTTCCGTCTCCTATGTCGCTAACCACATTCTACTCGGATTCACCGGCGACGAAGTGCCGGACAGTATCAAGGAATTGGGAGATCTGAAGCCCATAAAGTCCATTGCCGGTCACTCCAGCTACATATTGGTTCTCAAAGACTGGAGCCTCGATACCGTTGCCGGATTGGTCAGTCGATTTGCTGAGGAGCCGTTTTCCTCTTACTTGCGCTACGCGGAGCCGGATTTCGTTCAGGAAGCGCGGCTTTTGCCTAATGATCCTTTAACCATGGATGGTACTCAGTGGAGTCTTTGGAACACCAACAATTCGGAAGACATAAATGCCGCTGGAGGTTGGGATATTCGTACCACGGCTAACGACGTGGTGGTTGCGGTTATCGATACTGGAGTCGACAGCGGGCATTCCGACTTGATCGCAAATTTATGGAATAATCCTAATGAAATTCCTGAAAATGGAATCGACGATGATTCCAACGGTGTTGATGATGATGTACACGGTTTCAATGCCATCACAGATTCGGGTGACGTTGAGGATGATAGCGGCCATGGTACCCATGTTTCCGGGATTGTCGGTGCGGTGGGTAACAAAGAAAAGCCGATAAGGTAGGAAAAGCCGATAAGGTCAATAGTCAATTGTCAAGATGCGAACGGATCTTGTCAATAATGGAGATATGACCCCATTGGTTCTCTCTTGTCAATAATGGAGATATGACCCCATTGGTTCTCTCATGACCCCATTGGTTCTCTCCATTGGTTCTCTCTTTGTTTCGGTTGACTCTGCCAGACCATTCACCTCTCCGGGTTACTTTGTTGGGCAGGCCAATGTTGCCCCCGCTTCTTGAACGACGAAGACTCCACCATAGTTTCTTCCTGTCGAGGCTCATTCATACGGCTTCAAGGTTCGCTGTCTACGCTTCATGCCGCCATCTCTAACGACGATGCAAGACTCGCTTCCGGCGGGTGGTCAGACCTTACCGGACGGGATTGATTACCCGCTGGGTTCCGCTTGAGACTTTCCGTTGTTCGATGCTTTCCTTTCTGTTTTATGTGTTAGTACTGCCAGTTCGAACGCCGTCCCCGTCTCACCGGACTTGGCTGCCGCCATCAACAATGAAGATATGACCCCGTCAGCCCATGTGACCCCGTCAGCCCATGACCCCGTCAGCCCATGACCCCGTCAGCCCACTGACAACTCCCATGTCATCTTTTTCTCCAGCTCGAAAACTGGTCCTGTCCGATTGTTCCCGGAAGCCCTTGGGAACAAAAGTTCAGTTCAAAACCGAAATCTGGAGCGAAGGACAGGGGGAGCGAAGGACAGGGTCATGACAGCGAAGGACAGGACAGCGAAGGACAGAGCGAAGGACAGCAGAGCGAAGGACAGGGTCATATCTCCATAATTGACAAGGACAGCGAAGGACAGGGTCATATCTCCATAATTGACAGCGAAGGACAGGGTCATATCTCCATAATTGACAAGATTGTTTCCTTTTTATCCAGGAACTCCCTTTTACTTAGATTCAATCTTTTAGCAAACTTAGTCACCGAAGTCGGTGGTTCCAATGACAATCATTTGACCAACCTATCTATTCCCACTGAACGTGATCGACTGGTACAGCCCATTTAGGAATCGAACCGATCATCTGTTCAAACACTTCAGCCGCACCCTTCGGTAAAAAGATCTCGGACTGGTAATTACCTGAGGTCATTAACGAGAAAACAAGCTTCAAGATGTAGATGATGTTTCGGTACAACTCATAACTTCCACACCATACAAAAAAAAGAAGATGCACATCGATTTCTGTCAAAAATGGAGATATGACCCCAATGGCTGTACCTTGGGTTGTGCTTAGGCTCTCGTGCCCACATTAAACGTCTCCATTCCGGTGGCTTGTTTTACTTGCTGATAAAAAAATCGTGCGTGCTGGAAAATTCGGTGAGAGACTTGGTGATTGACCTGTGATCTTATGGTCGAAATTTAAAGTCTTATACAATTGCAATCATGTTTAGATACTCCAGATACCGCCTTGCATCCCTGATATTAAGTTGCGGACTCGTCTGCGGTTTTTCTTTGACTGCCGAGGAGCCTGAGAAACCAAACTTCCTGGTTATCCTCGTAGACGACATGGGTTGGACGGGGCTCAGTGGTTATGGGTCCGATCTGCATAAGACTCCCCATATGGATGGACTTGCTGATGGGGCGATGAAGTTTACAAGTGCCTATGCAAGCGCGTCGATATGTACGCCGACCCGGGCAGCGATGATGACTGGAAAGTATCCGGCACGATTGAATATGACCATCTGGCATGAAGCAACCAGGACTCCGCCGCAAAATCGAAAACTTATTCCGCCCATCGTGGAAGGGAATTTACCGCATTCGGAAGTTACAATCGCCGAAGTGTTACAGGATGCTGGATACAAGACCGGGCACATCGGAAAGTGGCACCTGGGTGAGGCATCGCACTATCCGGAAACTCAAGGGTTTGATTTTACGTTCGGGGGCAGTTTTTGGGGAGCACCGGGTACCTTCTATTTTCCCTATCGTGGGTTTTGGGGATCGGGCGAAAATAGACATCCTCGTTACGTGCCTGGTATCGATGCCAGTGAACCGCGCGAAGGCGAACACCTGACGGACCGGCTGACAGACGAGGCCCTGGGCTTTATTGAACGTTCCTCTGGCGATCCCTTTTTTCTATACCTGGCCTACTACACTGTTCATACCCCAATCGAAGGGAAACCGGAAATCGCCAGCCGTTATGAAAATAAAATTCAATCGGGAATGAATCATCAAAATGCGCATTACGCGGCCATGCACGAAACCTTGGACGACAATGTTGGCCGACTCCTTCAAAAGTTGGAGGACGAGAATATTGCGGACCATACTGTGATTATTCTCACCTCCGACAACGGTGGGTTTATTAATAAATACCAGGACGAGGTTGTGACTTCAAACACCCCCCTTCGATCGGGCAAAGGCTCACTCTACGAAGGCGGCATTCGCGTCCCTCTGATTATCCGATGGCCTGGCGTTACTAAAAAAAGCAGCCAATCGGATCAACTGGTTCACACCGCCGATTTTTATCCGACCCTACTCGAGCTCGCGGGGTTGGATGGAAACGAAGTTCACAACAAAACCGTCGATGGCATTAGTCTGGCTCCCCTACTGAAGCGCCCGACAACCACTCTCGAGCGGGATACGCTTTACTGGCACTACCCGCACTATTACCAGACCACTTCTCCTGTCAGTTCCATTCGCCAAGGTAAGTGGAAGCTTTTGGAATTCTTCGAAGACAAGCACCTCGAATTATACAATCTCGAAACGGACCTCGGCGAGACTCAAAACCTGGCTCTTGAGCATCCACAGCTTGCCGACGACTTGAGAGAAAAACTTCACCATTGGCGCACAGAAATGGAAGCTCAAATGCCCGTGGCAAATCCGGACTTCGCCAATTGAGAGTCATTCTTTAGGCAGGGTATTCCACTGGCGCGGTTTTGGCAAAACCGCCCTACCTAAACCACATAAATCCAAGGTAGGGACCGATCGCCGACAGTGTCGGGTCGAAGCTTTCAGCGTAGCCTGAGCGGTCCGCTTCAGGTTAGTTTGAACATAATGAAGTAAATGTGCCTGAGACCGCCGAGAAAAAATGATCCCACCCGTATGAAACCTTAGTCAGGTTACAATCTTCCTATTTCAAGGTCAGTTCACGCCAATTTTTGTTGAAGAATATATGTCCCTTAAGAGCCTTCATGAAGGTTTCGTAATCCTGTAGAGGATTGTCGCCCTCGGTGAGAGTTTGCAGGTTGAATCCAAGGAAGGTGACGCGGGAATGTTGGGATTCTTTCGCTATGACATCAAAGGGAGCATCGGTGGAGTAAATGGGCATCGCTTCACCTTCGATACGAGCTGATTTTAGATCGGCATTGAGGTTGCTGCGAGCCGCTTCCAAGCCCGCTTCGTTCCGAACAATCAGGAGTAAGCGGATTGTGCACTCTTTCCATTCTGGATTGCATTGAAGCAAGTGGGCCAGGGTTAGCATCATCGTTCCGTTTACTTTGGCTCCCCACCATACATCGATGGTTGGGTTGAGGTCATTGTCTTCTTTCTCGGCTTCCACAAACAGGAGCAAACTTGTTTGCAGCTCGAGGATTCGTTGAACCGTGCGACGGAAGAGGGCATGTTTGATCGTATCTTCGCTCCATCCCACCATCACTATATTGGGCACAAGGGGACCAACCCCGCAGGTTTGAATGATCGCAGAAACCCCGTGTTCAAAATCCTCGACTGACAACACGATTGCTTCCGCCGATAGCTGTTCATCCATAATAAAATTTTCAATCGACTCCTTGGCAGAGTTTCTTCGGGCAATGGATTTGGTCCAGTCACCGGTGAGAATCTGGGCGAGAAACATGAATCCCCGTTTGGATTCAAAGAGCGAAGCGAATTCCACTAACTTGGTGCGCACTCTGGGATTTCCGGACAAAACAAGGATAACTGGTCGCCAATTTCGCATATGTTGGCGTGACTTGTAGAATTTTAATAATCCGAAACGAACAAGCGAAAACCAGAAACCACTCCACGTGTCGCCGAAGGCGGTTTGATATTGGCGTGTAGTGAGAAAAATATACAACCCGAGCATCAAGATGATCGCTGCGATCGTTGCCCAGGGACTCAGAAGAAACATAACAACCAAACAGCCAAGTCCACCAACCATTGAAAAAATCCAGGGCACTTTGAAGGAAGGTCGGAAACTCGGATTGGCGACCCATCGTTCGATGCCTGCAACGAGATTGACCATCCCATAAGTTGCCAAAAAGAACATCGATATTATTGGCGCGATCAGGTTTAGATCACCGATCAAGATACAAGCAGCTGCCAATGCAACTGAAACAACCAGCGCTATGCGAGGTTCATTTTTCGGGCCTGATTTTTTTGCAAGAATGCGAGGGAAAACTCCATCCATTGCCAGAGCCTGTAAGGTGCGGGGAGCACCGAGAAGACTGGCAATGGCCGAGCTGATCGTGGCAGCCCATAATCCCGCATAAATCAACGGTCCAAAAACCGAGATCTCATTCATGATGAGGGTGTTTCCCACCAGATCTGCACGGGGTGCACTTTTACCCAACCAAAATATTTGGGCCGCATAGATGATGAAGGTAACCACGACCGCTCCAATGGTTCCAATCGGTATGCTTTTGGATGGATCTTTAAGGTCGCCCGACATACTCGCACCCGCCATGACGCCAGTAACCGCAGGGAAGAAAATGGCAAAAACGGTCCAGAATTCAAATCCAGGGGCATAGGAAGCAGACCAGTTTTCCGATAGAAAATTACCCGGTTTAAATCCTAAGAAAAATGAAAGTAGCGATAGCGCTAATACTATGAGAATTACATTCTGTGCTTTCACTGCCAGGTCTGAGCTGGCCCATGCAATTAAAAAGATGATTGCCAGAATCGTCATCGCAATCAGGCGCGTATCAATCTCCGGAAAAAACGGAGTGATCGATTCGGTAAAACCAATAATGTAGAAGGCAACCGATACGGCCTGTGCCAGGAAAAGTGGGACCCCGATACTCCCACCCACTTCTAGTCCCAAGCTTCTGGATATCAAAAAATAGGCACCTCCGCCGCCGACTTTGGTATTGGTGGCGATTGCGGAAAGTGAAAGCGAAGTAAGTAGCGTTATACTATTAGCCAACACCAGAATGATGAGGGTGTTGTAAACGCCTGCTTGTCCGACAACCCAGCCCGACCTCATAAAAAGGATGACTCCAAGTATCGTAAGGACGTTCGGAACAAATACTCCTGAGAACGTCCCGAACTTGACCGGTTCGTTGGCAATGACTTTAGGGATTTCCTGTTTCATAAAAAATAGAATTACCTGTTGGCCGAAATCTTTATCGTGGAGGGCGTCGCTCTCCTTGCTTTTAGGAATGCAAATTCGAACATGTAAAAGGGTTAAAATCTAAGCGGCAGGTCCATGAAAAAATCAGGAGATTGACAGGGCTATCGTCATGAATCGCGAGTTGGATAGTTCGAAATTCTCCAGATAATAACCCATATCTTGAGCTATGCGGGCTACGAATCAAGGAAGGATATTTTTCCTTGAGCATTACTTACAGTTGACTAGAGGCAGCCAACTTCCAGGGTTCCAATTCGCTATGGATACGATTGCCGCGCCTTAATCCAACATTGTGTAAGTGGCCACTTTCCCCATTATTTCTTCCAAAAATCCAAGCTTTTAAGCCAATCTTAAGGGTTTTTATGATAAAACCTTTAAATCGTCCTCTGTTGTTGTAAAGTTTCAGCCCTTTACTTTTTGATCCAGGGGCTTACCCTTTTAAATAGATTTCTTCCCCCGATCGACCGTTATTCCAAATGATTGAAAAACCAACCATCAAAGAATCAGTCCTTCTTTGTATATACGATTGCGTGCTCTTTGTGATCAAGATTATGCCGAATTGGATGATCTCCAAAGTCGCAAAAATACTTTGCTTTTGTGGAAGACCGTTTATCGAACGGGACATTAGAATTCTTCGGGATAATTTGGAACAGATTCTTCATATGCCCAAAGGTAGTGCGGCTGCTGAAGCATTTGAAAAACAAACATTTTTTAATCATATCTGTTCTGCCCTGGAGACTTTGAAATTCTCCAGCGTCCCGGAATCATTACGAGTGGATGGGCAAGAAGAACTTGCCGTAATGCTTGAGAGTGCAAAGAAATCAGGTACGGGCTGCCTTTTTCTAACCGGTCACTTGGGAAGTTGGGAATCCATCAGTTGGTATGTTTCAAGGATGACCGCTGCAAAGTGTTATGCACTCGCAAGGCGATCATCCTGCAGTGCGCTCAACCGATTCCTGGTAAAAATGCGTGGTCGTTTAGGGTTAGAAATTTTAATGATCGACCGGCCGTTAATCCTGAGAGACATGGTAAAAACGCTAAAGAGTGGAAGTTACCTGGGCGTAGTTATGGATCAAAGACCATCGGGTGGCAGGTCTACCACGGTCGATTTCCTTGGCAGAAAAACCGATTTTGTTTCCGGCCCTGCTATTGCCGCTCTCATAGCAAAGGCTCCGGTCTACGCCACTTTTTTGGTTAGAAAAGGTCCCATGCACTATGAAATGATTGCCAACGAAGTGGCACCTGCAGGTCATGGAATAACGGACGTCAAGGAACTTACCCAGCTGATGGCCGACGCAATCGAACGTGTAATTAATTTATATCCTGAACAATGGACCTGGCATTACAATCGCTGGAAAGACTCTCCTGAAATCAATGAGGATCGTAGGTCTATCTCAAACAATAGTCCGCTTGTTGTTTGAGTCACCTTCAATTGATTTTTATGGCTGCGTTGACAGCGTTGAATTAGTCGTGTGAAAAGTGCGTGCAATCCAATGAAGCGCGACCACTTTTTCCAACTCCATGGCCTCAAGGAAAATGAATTTTCCGCTAAGGGATTGTGGCTAATTGTATATCTCTATTTTGGAGCTCTGGTATTTGCGGCCATAGTTGCTCCTTTGGTATTTAATCTGGTGCATTCCCTGGATCCTGATGCGAGTAGTTACTTAGCCCAAAAGCCCTTCGGGAAATACTTTGACCGTGGTAGGGTACTCTGCCTTTTGATTCTTTTTCCCGTGTTGATGAAGAAGGCCAATTTGTTATCCTGGAAACGCCTGGGTTTTCTACCACCAGGGCGGGTGCATTTCAAAAAATGGTTCGCAATCGGTATCTGTATGATGGCGTTAGTCTATGCCGTCGATTTTAGTTTTGGTATTTTGGAACCCCGCGAAAATTGGAGTTGGGGCAATCAATTTGAAAAAATTGGATCCGGTATTGTCTCAGCTCTATTGATAGCAGTTGTGGAGGAGTCGTTTTTTCGAGGGTTCGTTTTTCGTGCGTTTTACACGAGCCTTAAACCAAAACTGGCTGTGGTTCTTTCCTCTCTGTTTTTTGCTTATGTGCATTTTAAAATGCCCTACGAGGTAATGGCACATATACCCGTGAATGAGATCGGTTTCGACGATGGTCTATTTGCTATTTGGGGAACGCTGACGACCTTTTTGTATTTTGAAGGATTGCTATTCCTAAATCTCTTTCTGGTCGGGATACTTTTGCATTTGGGTTTTCTCTATACACGAAACCTGTGGACCTGTGTAGGGCTTCATGCGGGGTGGGTGGTTGTTATTCAAAGTCTGGTCAAAACCATGGATGAAGTGGAAGGCGCACATCCCTTCTTCGGCACCGAAAGGGTGGCTGATGGTTATCTAGTTACTTTGTTTCTGCTAGGCTTTATAGGCGTTTGTATTTGGCTGATGAAGAGACGTGACTCTTCATCTATTGGCCAATAATCTGAAGACAATTTAGTTTGATTCTTGCCGAGATGAGATGAGGTTTAGATTCTCTTCCCATGCCGCTGCTTCAAGATGCCCTCACACCTTTCCACCCGCTCATTCGAGAGTGGTTTGAGACGGAATTGGGGGAGCCGACGGATGTTCAGGCGAAGGCGTGGCCGGAGATTGCGGAGGGTCGGCATGTGTTGGCGACGGCGCCGACCGGGAGTGGAAAAACGCTGACGGCGTTTCTATGGGCTCTGAATCAATTGATCTCGGGTGAGTGGGAGCTGGGGCAAACGCGGGTATTGTATATTTCGCCGCTGAAGGCGTTGAATAACGATATCCAGCGAAATTTGATCCAGCCGTTGGAGGCACTGAAGCAGAGGTTCGAAGAGGCTGGGGAAGCTTTCCCCGAAATTCGGCTTCAAACACGGAGTGGTGATACTTCACAGACGGATCGAAGGAGAATGCTTCGGAATCCGCCCGAGATTCTGATTACTACGCCGGAGAGTTTAAACCTGTTACTCAGCTCGGTGCATGGACGGCAGATGTTGACAGGATTGAAGTCGGTGATCCTGGATGAAATCCATGGAGTGATTGGTGGACGTCGCGGGACTTACTTGCTGACTGCGGTGGACCGGCTGGTGCCGTTGGCTGGTGAGTTTCAGCGGGTGGCCTTGTCGGCAACGGTGAAGCCGCTGGAGACGGTGGCGGCGTTTGTCGGGGGATTGGTTCGAGAAGGAGAATATTACGTTCCGCGTGAGGTGGTGCAGATCGATTCGGCTATTCAGAAGGAATACAAGTTGAGCGTGTTTTTCCCGGCTGACACCGACGAGCGAGGATCGGATGAAACTCTCTGGGATCCGTTGGTGGAACAGTTTAAGAACCATTATCGAAAAGAACACTTCGACCTTGTTCTTCGTGAACAACCGTCGGTTGTGCGAGAAGCTGGCCTACAAGATCAATTTCAAACAACCGGCTCCTTTGGCATACGCGCATCATGGGTCACTGTCGCGTGAGATTCGTGAGGAAGTGGAGAGCAAACTCAAGGCAGGTGAGTTGAAGGCGATCATTGCAACCAACTCTTTGGAAATGGGCATCGATATTGGGAGTCTTGATGAAGTTGTGCTGGTTCAGGCGCCTCCGGGAATTGCCTCGGCGATTCAGCGCATTGGTCGGGCAGGTCACCAGGTCGGAGAGGCGAGTCGCGGACTACTCATACCGACGCACTCACGGGACTTTTTGGAATCAGCAGTTTTGGCGAAGAACATCCGCACGCGGAACATAGAGCCGTTGAAACCATTGGAGGGGCCACTCGATGTTTTGGCCCAGGTGCTCCTGAGCATGGTCGGAGTCGAGGAATGGGACCTCGATGCTTTGTATGATTTTATTCGGACGAGTTATCCTTATCGGAATCTTGGGCGTAAGGAGTTTGATCTGGTGCTGGAGATGTTGGCCGGGCGTTACGCCGATAGCCGATTGCGTGAGCTGAAGCCACCGTATCTCCATTGACCGTTTGGATAACACAGCACGAGCTCTCCCAGGTGCATTGATGGCCTTGTATCTATCGGGCGGTGTGATTCCGGATCGGGGTTACTTCAATCTGCGACATGAGAAATCAAATGCGCGCATCGGTGAGCTGGATGAGGAGTTCGTCTGGGAAGCACGGATAGGGCAGAATTTTACCCTGGGTGCGCAGTCGTGGAAGATTCGAAAGATCACTCACAACGATGTGTTCGTGGTTCCAGCGTCGAAGGACGGAAACAATTTTCCATTTTGGATAGCCGAAGATAACAGTCGCGACTTTCATTTCTCGGAAGCCATTGCGGATTTTCTCGAAGAGGCAGAGAACAACCTGAATTCCAAAGAGTGGACGAAGCATCTTTCGGACGAGTTGCAACTCAACGATGTTTCGGTGGAGCAACTGGTAGACTTTTTAAAACGTCAGAAAGAGCGGACGGGACAGCCTCTTCCACATAGGCATCATATCCTGGTTGAGCATGTAAAATCCGGACCCGGAACGCAGGAAGGAAATCAGGTTGTCATTCACACCGGTTGGGGAGGGAAAGTAAACCGCCCCTATGCCATGGCTTTGGATGCGGCTTGGGAGAAACGCTTCGGACATCGCTTGGAAGTTTATGTGAGCAATGACTGCGTGGTGTTGATGGTTCCGGCAGAGGTTGCTTCGGCGGAGCTGTTGTCCCTGGTCACTTCCACCAATGTGCAGGAGCTGATTCGGCAACGCCTGGAAGGAAGCGGTTTTTTTGGAGCGCGCTTTCGTGAGTGTGCGGGACGGGTGTTATTGGTGACGCGTTCCCGGGCCAACCAGCGCATGCCGCTATGGATGAACCGGCTGAAGTCTCAGAAGATCATGGAGTCGGTCATGCAGTATGAGGACTTTCCCATTCTGCTGGAAACCTGGCGGACCTGTTTCCGTGACGAGTTTGATATGGTGCACCTTCAACAAGTATTGGAGGAGTTTGAGGCGGGTGTCATCAGCTGGAGCGAGTGTACCATGGAAATGTCTTCGCCATTCGCAGCGAACGCGGCCTGGCGGCAGATTAACCAGTACATGTATGTGCGGGACGATCCTTCGGTGGATAAGTCGTCCAAGCTTAACAAGGACCTTTTGAAAGAAGTTGTCTTTGGTTCAGGTCTACGTTTGCCGATTCCAAAATCGATCATCCAAGGCTTCGAGCAAAAGCGTCAGCGTTTGTTTTCTGGATATGTGCCTTCGACCTCGTTTGAGCTTTTCGATTGGGTGGTTGAACGTGTCTTGATTCCGGAGGCGGAGTGGAAGGAGCTGGAGGGGGCAGCGGAAAAAGAAGGTGTACCTCTTGGGGAGTTATTTGATGAAGTGGGGGATAAACTTTGTTGGTGTTCCGCCTTCGTGGAACTACGGCGAGACAGGCAGGTGTCGGGTGTCCCGCCTTCAGGTTCCTCCGGCGAGGCAAGCAGGTGTCTGGCGGCGGTAGAGAACGCTAACAGGATTTCCGAAATTCTGGGTGTTGGCGTTATGTTTTTTGATGCGTCTGGAACCAAGTCTTTAACTGTTCCCCAAGTTGATACCGAACAGGAAGCGATGGATGTGTTCGGTGAATGGATTTCATTTTATGGGCCTATTACCAAAACGCAGATAGAGGGGAAGGTCGGTCTATCTACTGAAATGCTGGATACCTATGTCGATGACTTAATCGAGACTGAGAGAATGGTTGCAGGTGAGCTGGTTGAGGACAGCTCGGATTGGGTCGTCTGCGATGCGCAGAACTATGAGTTCTTGCTTCGGCTTAAACGAGCGGCGGCCAAACCGCATTTCGAACCCTTGCCGATTGAGTCCCTGGGTTTGTTTCTGGCCGACTACCAGGGATTGATTAAACGTGGCTCGGGATTGGACGATCTCTATCCGGTACTTGAGCAATTTCTTTGTTACCCTGCCGGTGCTGCTCTTTGGGAGGAAGACATTCTACCAGCACGATTTTCCGAGTACCAACCCTCGTGGATGGATACGGCTTTTCAGGAAAGCGAACTGCGTTGGTTCGGTAGCGACGGGCAAAAAATCGGGTTCGGTTTCGATGAGGATTTGGAACTCATCAATTCAGCGGGCACTAAGAAGGACAATGGCGAGCTCGATGGTCTTATACCGTTTGGCAACAAACGTGACTTCGCCGGACTCCTGGAAAACTTCGAAGGAGGTAGCGCCCAGCTGAATGCCTGGATATGGAAAACCGTCTGGGAAGGCAGCATCTCCAGCGACTCGATGGTCTCGCTTCGAAAAGGTATTCTGAACAAATTCACACTTCCAAAAGATCTACCGGCCTTGTCTGCCAACCATACACCTTCACGTTCAGGATTGGAGCGCGCCCGGTTCATGAGCCACATCATGTGCTGTTCGTTCGCATCCGGGTGAATGCCGTTACTGGTTTTATGGTAGGTCCATTCGATTGAAGGAGTCGCCGACGGTGCCATGGGAACATCCGCCTGTTGCTCGGGTTGTGCCCAGGGATGGGCAGGCTCAACGACAGGATTCAGGTTGGGTGAGTTAAATACCTCTTCTGTTTGGGCAGATAACCCGAATGCCACAAATAATACTCCCAAGAGCGATGTAAGTAGTTCTTTCATCCTTTCGACTCAAGATGAAGGACTTCGAAACAGAGTCTCCTTCGACCTGATTGGCTCCGAATTTTAGAATTTAATTTACCGAAATTTCGGGGATTAAATTAAATTTCGAATTGTTCCTGACTGGCGGAAGGATTCTTTCTGGTGATATCCGCAAGGCCGATGGCTTGATATCCTTTGGATGAAAGCATACGGCCCTGGGGCGTACGTTGGATGTAACCACCTTGGATTAGGAAAGGTTCGTGGACTTCCGCAAGGGTGTCTTCTTCCTCACCCACGGCTACAGCAAGAGTGCCTAAACCTACCGGGCCACCGCGATAGTTGTTTGCCATGATACGCATGAGGCGTTTGTCCATTTCGTCGAGGCCGTTGTCGTCGATCTCCAGTAACTCAAGTGCGGCTTGGGCCATTTTTAAATTGATGATTCCTTTCCCGCGTTGCTCTGCATAGTCGCGGACGAAGTTTACCAGGTTGTTCGCTATGCGCGGGGTGCCTCTTGCGCGGCGTGCGATTTCTCTGGTTCCTTCTTCCTCAGCGGGTATGTCGAGCAATTTACAGGAGCGCATGACGATGGTGTTCAAAGCATCGTGGTCGTAATAGTCGAGACGGGTTTGAAGCGTAAAACGACTGCGGAGTGGGGCAGTGAGCATCCCCATGCGAGTGGTAGCGCCTACTAAAGTAAATCTGGGAATGTTTAATCGTACACTCCGGGCGTTGGGACCTTGATCGATCATGATATCAATCCGGAAATCTTCCATGGCCGAATAGAGGTACTCTTCAACCGTTTTGGAAATGCGGTGGATCTCGTCGATGAAGAGTAGGTCTCCTTCCTCGAGGTTGGTGAGCAGGCCGGCAAGATCGCCCGGTTTTTCAATGATAGGGCCGGAAGTGATACGGACGGTTCGGTCCATTTCGTTTCCCAGAATTAAAGCCAAGGTTGTTTTACCCAAACCGGGAGGGCCGCTAAAAAGAATGTGGTTTAACGCATCACCTCGGTCCCTGGCTGCCCCCACCATAATTTGGAGGCGCTCCAGTGTTTTTGCCTGACCGGTAAAGTCACCAAAACTGGGTGGACGTAGCTTATTGTCTGTAACGTTATTCTTATTTTCCAGAGCGTTCTGGAAAAAGTGCATGCCCTTTTCAGGCGCGTCTCCGGGTACTTGGTCCAAAGGTCAAGCGACTTCGGGGTTTAAGTCTTTGGGCATCTCGCTTTCGGGTATTCGATCAATAACTGCTCCGACCGCCCGTAATTTCTCGTCGATTTTGTCGTATCCACGATCGAGATGATAGATGCGCAGGACCCAGGTGGTGCCTTCGGCGACCAGCCCGGCCAGGATCAATGCCGCACTGGCTCGAAGGTCAGATGCCATGACTGGCGCTCCCGAAAGTCTGGGTTGACCCTTAACAATTGCGTTAGGACCTTCTATGGCGATATCCGCTCCCATGCGTTGGAGCTCGGGGACGTGCATAAAACGGTTTGGAAAAATTTTCTCTGTTACGATACTGATGCCGGGAGTGACAGACATAAGTGTGCACATTTGCGCCTGAATGTCTGTAGGGAATCCTGGGTGGGGATGTGTAACCACATCAACTGGCTTCAGGGGGTTGGCACTTTTGCTGACCGTGATGGATGAATCTGAATCGATGGATAGCGGGACACCTGCTTCTCTTAGTTTATCAATGAGGGCTGCCTGGTCTGCTGCGCGCAGGTTGGTGACCGTTAGTTTGTCACCGGCCATGGCTCCTGCGATTAAGAACGTGCCTGCCTCAATACGATCCGGCAAAATGGAGTATTGGCAGCCACCCAGTTTTTCGACTCCGACAATGGTGAGGGTGGGGCTGCCGATTCCCTGGATGTCCGCACCCATGCTCACAAGCATTTTGCAAAGGTCGACCACTTCGGGCTCGCAAGCTGCACACTCAATCACCGTTTTGCCAGGTGTTAATACCGCTGCCATAAGGACGTTTGCAGTTCCGGTTACGGTACTACCGTGGCGACCTCCGAGAAAGATCGGGTTACCTCGGGCTTCTTTCGCATCGAGAAATACGTATCCTTTATCTACCTCAACTTTCATGCCGAGTCCGGCGAAACCTTTGAGGTGCATATCGATAGGGCGTGGTCCGATTACACAACCACCCGGCAAAGAGATTTCAGCTTTTTTAAGCCGTCCTGCCAAGGGCCCCATCAAACAGACTGAGGCTCGCATCTTGCGAACAAGATCGTAAGGCGCTCGATGGCTGATGTTCTTCGCGGTAATTTTCCAGCTTGTAGACGCGGTTTGTTCGACCTCAGCCCCAAGGTGCTCCAGTATCTGCGCCATAAAGCGGATATCGCTCAAATTCGGCACGTTTTCCAGGATGCAGGTTTCCTCTGTAAGAAGCGTGGCCGCAAAAATGGGAAGTGCGGCATTTTTTGCACCGCTGACTGAAATAGATCCGCTAAGGGTATGTCCGCCCTCAATTCGCATTACATCCATAGGATACTGGAGTATTAAATATTAAGAATCGCTAGGTGGACTGTCCGAAGATGCTTTCGGCGAAGAATCTGAAGATGTCCTTGGCGCGTTTTCGGAGGATGTGTTACGCGAGCTATCCCTAGGTGCCAAATCGCCTGTTTTCATTTCTGGATTTGGACGCCTTCTTCTGCGACGCGGGCGTTTTTTGGCAAATTTCTTAGGTTCTCCATTATCGGACTGGGCTTGATCCCTTGTGTCGACTCCTTCGCGCTTGCCCTGGCCTTGAGGTCGGTTATTTCGATTTCTTGGGCCTCGTTTTCTTGGCCCACGGCTGCGTGGTTGGTTGGGTGTGAATTCTTTTTTAGGTTCTGGTTCTTTGATTCCAAAGACGGCTTTAATTGAAGTAATTAAAGAAGCGAAAAATCCTTTCTTAACGGGCTCCTTTCTTGGGGATCTCCGGTCGTTTTCATTTCTTGGATTCTGGTGATTCCTTTGATCCCTGGTTTTATTTTGATCGCCGCGCTTCGAATTGTCCCGCTGATCGCGGTTTCGGTTGTTATTTCTGTTTGGATTGCGCCTACGATTTTGGGAATTTTCGCCTTCTCTGTTTTCTTCCCTTGGGCCACGACGATTACGGTTTTGCCGATTCCGCGGAGGCCGTGACTGCCTTTCGGAGGATAAATTTCCGTCTTCTCTTCGATTTTCCGGTCGATGCTCAGAGGGTTTTGTCGTTGGAGGGTCAGCTTGCGTTGGCGTAGTGGCAGAGGATTCCGGTGGGTTGTCCGGTTTCGGTCTGGTATATGACGGTTTCCGTTCGCTTTTGTAACGAGAACGTCGCTGCCCACCTGCTTTGTTAGCGTGGGAAGATCTGGGCGGACTTGGGACCTGTTGTGATTTAGACTCTGATGGAACTGAAAAATTTTCGGAATTCAGCTCGTAGTCGGTTTTAGTATTAACGGGTTTGGCCTCTTCAAATTCGGGCATTGTAAGATGTATTTTAGATGGTTTTTGGATTTATTTATGAGGTCACGGCTGGTGTCATCGCGCAGAATCGGCTCTGTTGGGAGAGCGAATGAGATTTCAGGTGGGCAAGTCATTCTTTTAGTGCCGGTAAATAACCGTTCGTGTCGGTAGGTGACCTTGGTTAAAAAGGATCATCATTCAGAAGTACCTCAAAATTTGACAAGGTAATAATCCTGAGAAGCATGATTTCTTGTTCGGGCATGGGGCTGGAGTGCGGAAAGTGGGTCTTTCAAAACCTTTACCTGACCTCAATCTCTTGGTAATAGGCCTGAATTCGACTTGCCCCGGATGAATGCTTGGACAAATCTTCAAATCCATGGACAAACTCGAGGAAATTTTTAAGCTTCAAGACCAATTAAACAAACGGATAGGGGTAAATACCGACGGCTTAAGCGAAGAGGAGCAGGCCAAGTGGGTGTTGAATTATACCCGTGCGATGCAGCAGGAAATGGCTGAGCTGATTGACTCTGTCCCATGGAAATGGTGGGCGAAATATCAGGAATTTGATAAACAAAATGCGCGGGTGGAGGTCATAGACCTGTTCCATTTCCTTATTTCCCTGGGTCAAGTCCTTGGAATGACAGCAGATGATGTATACCAGGCTTATTTAAAAAAGAATCAGGTGAATCACGAGCGGCAGGATAGCGGCTATGAATCAAAAGACGAAAAAGACTCACGGCACATTTAGTTTTTCTCCATTAGAGCTTTAGCCCAACATCGTATCAAATACCAATTCATGAACCGCTTTCCAGTCATTACAGCTGCGCTTCTTCATATTGGATTGGTTCTGGGAGTGTGCCAGGAGGTGCCTGCTGATGTTTCTTTGGTTCCGCTGGTCGATCCGGCAAGCCAGGACGAGGAAATGAATGCGCAACGGTTTCTCTGGAAAATGGAAGCTGCCGACAATGCATTGCGATCCGGATTGGCTTCCATTGCTGTTGGGCTCTATGACGATCTTCTTAAAGTAATACAACCATCCGACCCCCGCAAGCGCGAGTTGGAGTTGAGTCGTATCTCTGCTTTCATTGCTTTGGGAAAATTGGAACAAGCGGATGAAGCGCTTAGCCGGTATAGCGAAATCCAGGATTCCCAATTTAATTTAAGGCGAGCACTTGTAAGTTTTTATAACGGCGATCGTTCTGTCGCTGTGCGAATGGCTGATCGAGTAGTTGAGCGGGAGTTACACGCTAACGAGCTTCCTTGGTATCTTATGCTTCGTGGATTGCTGAATCTAAAGTCCCGAGATGAGAATGATGAAAAATCGTTTTTAAATCGTGCGAGAGCTTCGACGATTTCTCCTGAACAAAGTGCGCAAATAGAACTACTCATTTACAGAGCGCTTCTTCTTGAGAATGAGGGGTTGGATCAGGGGGATTTGAATCGGCTAAAAGCGGATTCGGAATTGGAGATTCGGCAAGGTAAGCGCGTTGGTTTCCAGTTCGCCAAAGAGTACGCCATTGGTCTTTTTCTTATGGACCGAGCAGATGAGGCAGTCGGAGCAATCCGGGAAACCATACCTAGGATTCAAGAAGCGGATTACGACATACGGGATGAGTTGCTTCTACTGGAAGGCATTATTTCGGAGCGTGAAACTTCAGCCGGCCAAGATGCTTTTCGAAAATTGTTGTCGGTTGGGGTTTCAACCGATCTTCGCTTGAGGGCGCTTCAGGAGTTGGTCGCAGCTGCCACAAGCGCTGAAGATATCCAACGCTTCCTCCGATTTACGGGGGAGCTCGACCAAAAAAAGCTTCCGCAAAAGCTAGTACATCAAATACTCTACAATCGAGGGCAGCTTTTATATTGGTTCAGGGACTATGAGGCTTCCGAGATCGAGTGCCAGACTTTGTTGGCAAGTGGACCAGATGCGGAGTTGCGTGAATCTACCTTGCGCTTGCTCATTTTAATTGCGTTTCAACGACAGCGGTATCGATCGGCATCAGGCCTTTTAATAGAGTTAAGCAGCCTCATTGAAGATGCAGGGGAGAGGAATCGTATTCAGCTCTTGGTGGCAGATTGTTTCTTTCAAGGGGGAGATTTTGGTAATGCTGCCCGGTCCTATAGCATTGCCATTCAACAAGAAGAACCTGATATCGATCGTGGCAGCATTTTATTTCATTGGGTACTCTCTGAAATTAAATCCGGCAACCTCGACCGTGCGGCCAGTCATATGGAAATCTATAAGAGGGACCCGGCTATCGACCCGGTTCAGAAGTGGAAGGCTTTTTGGAATCTGATAACCGCTATGCAAACGAACAAGGAGGAGGTTAAAGCTTATAACCTTTTAAATGAGTGGTTAACGCAAGATGTCAGGGAGGTGCTACCGGTTTCTCTTTGGCTCCGATTGCTCTGGTTTCGTTGTCAACTATCTTTAGCGACGAGCCATTTTGATTTAACCCCGGTACTGGCAGGCCAGGTTTATACCGTTTTGAGAGAAGCTGAAGGAACCATTGATCCTGCTCTCGGTATTCAGGTGGCCAGTTTGACCCAGGTGCTCGAAGCTCAGGCACTTATTTTTTCCGGTCGGCATGGTGAGGGTCTGGAGCTTATGGAATCCGTGCGCAGGGATTTTCCAAGCACACGGGCTGCTGCTCAAAGTTACCTCGCTGAGGCCCGTTTTGATGCTTCAGAAAACCGGATGGTGGATGCTCAACGACGTTATACAGAATTGTTTGATAATTATCCGACAAGTGAATTAGCCCCAGTTGCGCTATACGAAGCCGCCATTCATGCTTTGAGGCGCGGCACTGATTCTACTTTGAGGGAGGCCAACCTCATCCTCCAGCGACTCGCTGAAAATTTCCCGAATCATCCGTTGGTGTTTTATGGCCGACTAAATCAAGGAAATCTTTTGCGAGACTTTAATGATTTCGGTGGAGCGGAAGTGGTTTTTGGACGACTTTTAATTACGTTCCCAAATCACAAAGATCGTCCAATTGTGGAAATGGCTCAGGCTGAATGTATCCTGGCGCAAACCGATACCTCTCAGGCAAGAATCGCTCAGGCTCTAGGGAAATTTCAGCGTTTAGCTGAAATGCCTGATTTGCCAATCGATCTTCGTGTTGAAGCTAGCTACAAGTGGGCTTTTTCCTATGACCGGAGAAGCAACCCACAAGAAGTGATAAAGATTTACTGGTTCGCCATTAATCAATTTCTCATCGATGACGATCAATCAGCCAAGTTAGGATCTACAGGCCGGTATTGGATGTCCCGTATTATTATTTCCTTGGGGGAAGCGTTGGAGGGGCTTGGTGATGTGGAGTCTGCCCGACGGGTTTACTTATATATTCCTGACCGTGGGTTGCCGTTCAATAAACTTGCTGAGGGTAAATTGAGCCGATTGGCTCAGAAAAAAGGGTAGTTATGGCCGGACTTGATCTTAGTATACTTGAAAAAGGAGGACCTATTATGTGGGTGCTTCTATTAATGAGTTTAATTAGTTTCATTATTTTCGTCGAACGCGTGCTATTTCTTCATCGCGGCCAAATTCGCTCATCAGAGTTTGTCACCGGCATTAAAAATATTGTTCGGAAGCAGCGGTTGGTCGAAGCATTGACTCTGTGTGAAGAAACACCTGGTCCGGTGCCTAGTCTCATAAAGGCGAGTCTCCTTCACTTTGGTGAACAGGAAGAAAAAATTCGATATGGCATTCAGGAGGCCGCTTTGGTGGAGATTCCTGTTCTGGAAAAACGACTTGGAACTTTGATTGCTATGGCTAAATCTGCACCCTTGGTGGGCCTCTTAGGTACTGTCCTTGGTTTGGCCCAGACATTTTATGACATGGAGCAAGGGGGGAATTATTCCAATGCTACCGTCTTAGCCAACGGGATGTGGCAGTCATTGATCACGACTGCATGCGGGTTGGCTATTGCCGTGCTCTCCTACCTTGGATTTCATTTTCTCCACGGACGTGTTCGGGCTCTTGTGCGTGATATGGAATGGACTGGCAACGAAATGCTTAAGTTTATCGTGAGCGATCTTCGTGATGAGGGAATTACTCCGACGATGGGGGAGGAAGCGGAGTAAGGATGTTTAGTCAGCCGCTAAATCTCGAGCGTTTCATCCGGACTAAATCTGAGTCGAGTCTGGAAGTGGTTCCGATCATTGATATATTAATCATCGTGGTATTTTTTGGTATTTTCGGTACTCCATTTATTCTACCATCTGGCGTTAAGGTTGACCTGCAGCTTAGTGAAAACCTCGTTACGGGAATAGAAGTCACTGCTGTTCTAACCGTGAAACGCGATAACATGCTTCTTTTTGAGGGTCAAAATTTGAAGCTTTCCCAATTTGAGGAGAAAGCCCGGATTTATTTAAATGGGAAAAAGAATGTGACGCTACTGATCCGATTGGATCCAGTTATTAATACCGAAACCTTTTTTAAGATTTGCGGAGAAGCCAAGAAAGCAGGTTTTTCTACTGTCCATGTCGCCGGTGAGAAAGAGATTAACGAACTTCCGACTTTTGAGTGAGCAAAACTTCCAAACCGTCTCAGAAAGATCTAGGTTTCAAACGCTGGGTCTTTTTATTCGTACTAGTAGGTGTTTCAGTTCATATGGGTGTTTTTTATCTCTTTTCGCTCGATCTCGAAGAAGCCCCTGCACGTGAAGCACAAACCAGTTTTGTGGTATTTCAACCCGAAGATATCCCTAGAGCGGATGATGAACTGGAGCAACGTGCGTATCTTTTTGACTCAGAACCCATATTTTTACCTACCAATCGCAACTATTCTGGCCCGATCAAAATGGATGCGAGCGTTTGGGAGCCTGAAGTGGCTCTTTCTGCTGTCTACGATCCTGATATCCGTTGGGACGACTCTCTTTTAATGATGGAAACAAGTATCTCTGGAGACCTGAACACCCCTCTTCAACTGCTGGAAAAGGTGCCGCGAGACTTCGTTTCTGAGTTTGGAGCCGAACAACAGGGGAACCCCATGCCCAAGAAGAGAGGTCTGTTTATAGAAGCGAAAACCGTTCTGGGGCAGCAGGTTCTTAGAACCTTCATTGAATTTGAGGATATGATGGAGATTGATTTCCCTCTCAACCCGGTCGAATTTTCCGTTTTACTCACCGAATTTGGACTAGCTGGTGAGCCGTTATTAATTAACCCCAGCGGCAACGAAAACACCGATAATTTTGTGAGGGAATTTATTCTGCAAGACGTGCATCCCATATTGCTGGGAACGACAGGATATTTGCATGTGAGAATCGGGCTTTGACGGTGTTATTAAAAAAGGCGAGAAAATGGTTGACGACCCATTTTCCTTTTTGCCATTTTCCCGCCTCTCTTTTCTTAGCGCAATTCTATTACAGATAGTGCGCCCTTGTAGCTCAGTTGGTAGAGCGCGTCCTTGGTAAGGACGAGGTCGGCGGTTCAAATCCGCTCGAGGGCTCCATACAAAAGAGATTCATAAATTAATCCATATAACTAATCATCAAACCTTTATCGAACACTTGACCCATGGCTAAGGGAACATTCGAAAGAACTAAACCGCACGTAAATATCGGCACTATTGGTCACGTTGACCACGGTAAGACGACACTGACCACGGCGATTCTAAGCGTACAGTCTGGCAAGGGACTAGCACAAGCTAAGACTTATGCAGACATTGCAAAAGGAGGAACTGTGCGTGACGCTTCAAAAATCGTAACGATCGCCGTTGCTCATGTTGAGTATGAGTCGGACAACCGACACTACGCTCACGTCGATTGTCCAGGACACGCCGATTTCGTAAAAAACATGATCACCGGTGCAGCACAAATGGACGGTGCTATTTTGGTTGTTAGCGCAGCTGACGGACCAATGCCTCAGACTCGTGAGCACATTTTGCTCGCCCGTCAGGTGGGTGTTCCAAACATTGTCGTATTTCTAAACAAAGTCGATCTGATCGATGACGAAGAGTTACTGGAGCTTGTTGAGATGGAAGTTCGTGAACTTCTCTCCAAATATGAGTTTGATGGCGACAACATAACAATCATTCGCGGATCTGCCACAGCAGCAATGGAGGGCAAACCAGAAGGATTGGCAGCCATTCAAGCTCTTATGGATGCTGTAGACGCTGATATCCCTGAGCCTACTCGCGATATCGATCAACCCTTCTTGATGTCTATCGAAGACGTTTTCTCTATCACGGGACGTGGAACGGTTGTTACAGGTCGTATTGACCGCGGGATCGTCAAGGTCGGTGAAACCATCGAGATTGTTGGTTTGAGGGATACACAATCTACCGTTGTTACTGGTGTGGAGATGTTCCGCAAGTTGCTCGACCAAGGTCAAGCGGGTGACAATGTAGGTATTCTTCTCCGTGGTATCGACAAAGAATCTGTTCAACGTGGACAAGTTCTTGCAAAACCAGGAACGATTAAACCACACACCAAGGGTAAGGCCGAGATCTATGTCCTCAGTAAGGATGAAGGCGGACGCCACACTCCTTTCTTCGATGGCTATCGCCCACAGTTCTATTTCCGCACTACCGATGTTACTGGAGACGTAAAGCTTCCTGATGGCGTAGAAATGGTAATGCCTGGTGATAATCTTGGACTTGATGTTCAATTGAACAAAGCTATCGCGATGGAAAAAGGCCAGCGTTTCGCTATTCGTGAAGGCGGTCGCACCATTGGTGCCGGTCGTATCACTGATATCATTGAGTAATTTATTAACCCTTTCAATTGGGCCGGGAATTCGAAAAACGGATTCCCGGCTTACCTGTCTAATTTTGTAAAGTATTTATAGGACAGTAGCTCAATTGGTAGAGTTGCGGTCTCCAAAACCGTCGGTTGGGGGTTCGATTCCCTCCTGTCCTGCCAATTTTAAAATTATGAAAAATCCATTTCGCAGCATCAGAATCTTCTGGAGTGAAACGATAACCGAGTTGAAAAAGGCCTCATGGCCTAGTCTGCGGGAGCTTCGTGAATCTACGGTGGTTGTGTTGGTCGCCGTAGTTTTACTCGGTGCATTTATTGGGATTGCGGACTTTTCTTTATTTCAAGTTGTAAATCTTTTCACAGATTGGGTGCGCGGTTAAATGGATACTGAAACCACAGATACTACTGAAGTGAAAGCGAGCTGGTACGTGCTGCAGACTCTTTCCAATAAAGAGAATCAGGCTAAGCTTTATTTAGATAAGTACAGGAAGCAGGAAGAAATGGAGGAATTTCTCCTGGATGTTCTCCTACCAACTGAAACCGTTTCCGAGGTCAAACAGGGAAAGAAGACCAGCAAAACACGTAAGCTCTATCCGGGCTATGTGTTTGTGCACATGCGGCTTTATGACGAGAATGGAATTCTCCTCAACAAACCTTACTATTTTATAAAAGGAGCTACCGGAGTCATCGGTTTTGTCGGCGGTGAAAAACCAAGTGCCCTCAAAAAACATGAGATTGACCGGATTATTGCTCATGTTCAAGAGGCTGAAGGCAAAGAAGTGCCCAAGGTATCTCACGATATTGGAGAAGAGGTGAAGATCACTGATGGTCCTTTCCTCAACCTGAGTGGAAAAATTGACGAAATTGATCCGGATAGGGGAAAACTGAAAGTTTCAGTTTCCATCTTCGGACGCTTTACACCTGTCGAACTCGAATACTGGCAGGTGGAAAAAAACACTGATTAAAGCTAAATGGCTAAGAAAGTAACAGGAACTATACGTTTACAACTCCCTGCCGGTGCGGCTAATCCCGCACCTCCAGTTGGACCTGCTTTAGGTGCTGCTGGGGTTAACATTATGGGGTTTTGTAAAGAGTTTAATGCAAAGACCAAAGATCAGGCCGGAACTATTTTCCCGGTTGTGATCACAGTATACGCTGACCGGTCTTTCACCTTCATACTTAAGTCTCCTCCAGCTGCTGTTCTTTTGAAGAAGGCTGCTGGACTGGCAAAAGGTTCAGGGGTGCCAAATCGTGAAAAGGTGGGCAAGGTAACCCGTGCTCAAATTCTCGAAATCGTTAAAACTAAAAAGAACGACTTAAATGCCAATGACGACGAGGCCGCTATCAAGATAATAGCTGGGACTGCTCGTAGTATGGGAATTGAAGTTGAAGGATAATTTTAATTAGAAGCGCAACCATGGCAATTCAGAGCAAACGCTATACTCAAGCTTCCGAATCGGTAGATACTCTTAAAGACTACGATCTCGACGAAGCTATTACAATCTTACAGGGATTTCCTCCCGCAAAATTTGACGAAACCGTCGAACTGTCATTCAGGCTTGGGGTTGATCCCCGCCAAAGTGATCAAATGATTCGTGGCACCGTTTCTTTGCCTAATGGCAGCGGTAAAAAAGTCGTCGTTGCTGTTTTTACAGAAGATGAGCAAGCAGCACTTGATGCAGGTGCTGATTTTGCGGGACTGGCGGACCTGATCGCCAAGGTACAGGGTGGTTGGATGGACTTCGATGTTGCGGTATCCACTCCAGCAGCGATGAAGGAAGTTCGTTCTATTGCTCGTGTTCTTGGTCCAAGAGGTCTGATGCCGAATCCAAAATCTGGCACCGTAACGGACGATGTCGCAAAGGCGATTAATGAAGTGAAGGCCGGTCGTGTAGAATACAAGATGGACAAAACCGCCAATATGGGTGTTCCTGTAGGCAAGCGTTCATTTGATTCGGACAAGATCAAAGAGAATATCGAAACCGTTATTAAAACCGTTGCGAAGGCTCGCCCAACAGGCTTTCGTGGTAAATTCATTTTAAGTGTATCCGTTTGCTCGACCATGAGTCCTGGAATATCAGTCGATACCGCAAAATACATTGAGTTATAGTAGAAACTGATATGAGAACTGAAAAAAAATATCTTGTAGACGAAGTTGTAACACACCTCAGCAAGTCTGATTACGTTTTTCTGACAAATTTTGAGCGGATCACAGTTGAAGAAACCGAAGAATTGCGCGGCAAGCTTACTGAGCAAGGTGCGGAATTCCATGTGGTCAAAAACAGCATCCTCAACGTTGCGACCAAAGGCCGCAATATGCCGGATCTGGCTGACTGGTTGGCTGGACCTACCGCTATCGTAGTTGGTGGGAACGATCCTTCCGGAGTTGCCAAAGCCTTAAGAACATTTTGCAAATCCAAAAATAAAAACGAAGTTAAGGTAGGTGTTCTCGGTGACCAGACGCTAACCGAAGGCGACGTGAATATTCTGGCTGACCTGCCTACTATTGAAGTGCTCAAGGCGCAGCTTCTTGGATTACTCAATACGCCCGCCACACAAATGGTTTCTGTGCTCAACGCCGTTCCGACCAGTGTGGTCAACGTTTTGAAAGCTTACGCTGACAAATAAGGGAAACCATTATTTAAACAATTTCGGATTCTATCCGGATAACTAAACCACCATTAATTCAAACAGTTGATTAGGAGATATCTCTTAAACGTTTCTAACAGAAACACTAGTCAACAAGGAGTTACATATGTCTGACATAACAAAAGAACAAGTAATCAATTGGCTTTCCGGCCAGTCTGTAATCGATATCGCAGCCCTCGTAAAGGACCTCGAAGAAAAATGGGGCGTCAGTGCTGCTGCTCCTGTAGCTGTTGCTGCGGCGCCTGCTGCTGCGGCCGCTGAAGCTGCCGAGGAACAAACCGAGTTTACTGTAATCTTCGCTGCTGCTGGGGAAAACAAAATTGCGTCTATTAAGGAAGTCCGTGCAATCACAGGACTTGGCCTTAAAGAAGCCAAAGACCTCGTTGAAGGTGCTCCGAAACCTGTCAAGGAAGGTGTTTCCAAGGACGAAGCTGACGAAGTTAAAAAGAAGCTCGAAGCTGTAGGCGCCAAAGTCGAAATCAAATAATCTGATTTACCTGAATAAACTTCTTTCCAGAGACGGATCAGACTTGGCCGAAGAGCCAAGTCTGCCGTCTCTTTCTGCTTAAATTCTGCCCCCAAAGGGCTGTTTCCAATTACAAATTCATCGCCATCCCGGTTTTAAAATGTCTGATCGCATAAACTTCGGAAAACTTCAGGAGGTTATTTCCGCCCCGAACCTCATCCAGAACCAAATCGATTCCTTCAAGGAATACACCCAGCAGGACTGTTCGCCATCCAAGCGCAAGCCTACAGGGCTGGAAGCTGTCTTCCAAGAAATCTTTCCGATTGAGAGTTATGACGGCAAGTCGATGTTGGAATACGTATCCTACAATATTGTAGGTCCGAAATATACCGAGATGGAATGTATTCGTGAAGGTGTAACATATTCCATTTCTCTCTACGTCAAACTTCGCCTCCGGGAAGAGGAGCAGATCAAGGATGAAGAGATCTACATGGGAGAAATTCCACACATTACCGAGAGAGGTTCCTTCATCATCAATGGAGCTGAACGTGTCGTTGTAAGTCAACTTCACCGCTCACCGGGTATCGCATTTGAAACCGCTCCTCACACGAGCGGCAAACTACTTCATTCGTTTCGTATCATTCCCGATCGCGGAACCTGGTTGGAAGTCCAATTTGACAACAACGACTTACTTTACGTTTTTCTGGACCGTCGTCGTCGTCGTCGTAAATTCCTTATTACCACCTTACTGAGAGCCATGGGCTATGGTTCCGATGTTGATATCCTGGACCTATTTTATAAGATTCAGGATTTGGACCTGGATGCAGCACTCAAACTGGATAGCGTCAGTCACTATACCTTGGTTGAAGATATTATCGATGCTAACCAGGGAGTAGTTCTTGCGCGTGCATTCGAGCCACTTACCAAAAGTATCATTCGTCAGTTTCACGAATCTGAAGTTTCAGACATTCACGTCATCGATACTTCGGTAGATGAAGGTGCAATCGTACGTGCCATAAAGAAAGACCCGACGCGCAATGAAGAAGAAGCGCTTAAGGAAATCTATAAGCGTCTTCGCCCTGGTGAGCCACCCACGACCTCAAATGCCAAAGCGCTGTTGAAGCGCCTGTTCCAAGATCCAAAACGTTATGATTTGGGTCGTGTTGGTCGTTACAAGATCAACCAAAAACTGTCCCTCGGCACCGATCTTGAAATGCGAATCGTCATGGTTGAGGATATCGTCGAAGCAACCCGTTACTTGATCAGACTCAAAAGAGGCGAAGGCGTTGTTGATGACATTGATCATTTAGGTAGTCGCCGCGTTCGTACGGTCGGTGAGCTTTTGGCCAACCAATGTCGTATTGGGTTAGCCCGCACCGAGCGCCTCGTACGTGAGCGCATGACTCTTTATGATCAAAGCGTCGATTCGATCACTCCACAAAAGTTGATCAACCCGAAAGCACTCAGCACAGTTATCCGCGATTTCTTTGCTCGAAGCCAGCTCTCTCAATTCATGGACCAAATTAATCCATTGGCTGAGATAACCCACAAGCGCCGTTTGAGTGCCTTAGGACCTGGGGGGTTGAATCGTGAGCGTGCCGGTTTCGAAGTACGTGACGTGCACCCTTCTCATTATGGTCGAATCTGTCCGATTGAGACTCCTGAAGGACCCAATATTGGTCTAATCAATTCGCTGAGTATCTTCTCACGGATTAATGAGTTTGGATTTATCGAAACTCCTTACCGCGTCGTTAAAAACGGCAAAGTGACGGATGATGTCCGTTATGTCACCGCCGACGAAGAAGAAGGACTAATCATCGCGCAGGCTAATTCTGTGATAGATGCCAAAGGCAACTTTACTGAGGCCGTTACCGCTCGTCAGGGAGATAATTTCTTTGAGGCAGCCCCTGAGTCGATTCATTATATGGATGTTTCACCAAAACAGTTGGTGTCTGTCGCTGCCGGGCTTATTCCTTTCCTCGAACACGATGATGCCAATCGCGCATTGATGGGTTCGAACATGCAACGCCAAGGTGTCCCTCTTCTTCGGACCCAAGCTCCATACGTGGGAACTGGAATTGAAGCCAAGGTTGCACAGGATTCCAAAACCGTAGGTCTCGCTGAGCACGATGGCATCGTAGCTTCAGTTGATTCTCGCCGCGTGATTACAACACTTGATGGCGAATTACCTATCAAGTTCTCACGCAGTCCGGTCAGCGATCCGAAGAAAGGACTCAATGTTTACGAATTGCGCAAATTCATGCGTTCGAACGCGGGAACTTGTTTCAATCAAAAGCCCATCGTTAAAAAAGGTCAAAAGCTCAAAACAGGTGATGTGATCGCCGATGGCGCTTGCACCGATAATGGCGAGCTGGCCCTGGGTCGTAATGTTCTGGTCGCTTTCATGCCCTGGCATGGTTACAACTTTGAGGATGCGATTCTGATCAGTGAAAAAGTCCTGAAAGAAGATATTTTCACTTCGATTCACATTGAAGAAAAAGAAGTAACTGCTCGCGACACCAAGCTTGGCCCTGAAGAAATAACTCGTGATATCCCTAACGTAGGTGAACAGGCTTTGAAAAACTTGAACCATGATGGCGTTATCCGCGTAGGTGCTGAAGTTAAGTCCGGGGACATTCTTGTAGGAAAGATTACTCCGAAAAGCGAAACGGAACTTGCTCCTGAAGAAAAACTGCTCCGAGCCATTTTCGGTGAAAAGGCTGCTGACGTAAAAGACACATCTCTCGTCGTTCCTTCCGGTGTTACCGGTATTGTAATGGATGTGAAAGTGTCGACTCGTATTGATGGAGACCAGGAGAAACTTAGTCCTTCAGATCGCCGTCGCCAAACCAAACAGATAAACGAAGAATACCGGAATGAAGCTGACAAGTTGAAAGAGAGCCTCACCGAGGCCCTTTCCAACATTCTTCTTGGTGAAAAAATTCCTCTGGATGTAGTTAACGGTGAGACGAATGAAATCATCATCCCGGCCAATCGGAAGATCACAAAGACCCTGCTTCGTCGCCTCGCGTCGGTTGCCAAGTACGTTGAAATTGATCCTTCTCCCGTTCGCATCAAAATCATGGAGATCATCAGTTCCTTTCAGGCGAAGTTTGATGAGCTTGAAGAAGAACGCGAACGCAAGATCGCTACCATTGAATCAGGAACTGAAGTAGAGTCAGGAGTGATCAAACATGTTAAGGTTTATATCGCCACCAAGCGTAAGCTTCAAGTGGGTGATAAGATGGCCGGCCGCCACGGAAATAAAGGGGTTGTCGCGAAGATCGTTCCTGAGGAGGACATGCCGTTTCTTGCAGATGGAACCCCCATTGAGATTTGTTTGAATCCTCTAGGTGTTCCTTCGCGAATGAACGTAGGACAGGTGTTGGAAACCCATTTGGGTTACGCTTGTCATAAGCTAGGTATCACGATTGCTACTCCGGTCTTTGACGGTATCGATGAAGAAGGTATCCGGGATTACTGTCGAAAAGCTGGGATTCCCGAGCATGGTAAAAGCCAACTCTTTAATGGCCGTACGGGTGAACCGCTCGACCAGGAAGTGGTAGTTGGTCACATCTATATGATGAAACTCAACCACCTTGTCGCCAGTAAGATTCATGCTCGTGCGGTTGGTCCTTACTCACTCATCACACAACAGCCTTTGGGTGGTAAAGCCCAGTATGGTGGTCAGCGTTTTGGTGAGATGGAAGTATGGGCACTCGAGGCATATGGTGCCGCCTATACCTTACAAGAGTTACTGACGGTCAAGTCTGATGACGTTCAAGGCCGAACCAAGATTTACGAAAATCTGGTAAAGGGTGACAACTCACTCAGCGCGGGAACACCGCAATCGTTCAATGTATTAATCAAGGAGATGCAAAGCCTCTGCTTGGATATACGCCTTGAAAATCAAGCCAAAGCAGGACTTTAACTTTTACTCCACTTCGAAAAAATGAGCACACAAGAAGCAAGAGAAGTTCTCGGGATGGACCGGGAAAATACATTCGATTCAGTTAAAATCACACTGGCGTCACCCGATGTTATTCGCTCGTGGTCACGTGGAGAGGTAAAGAATCCGGAGACGATTAATTACCGAACCTTTAAGCCTGAACCAGGCGGTCTTTTCTGTCAGCGCATCTTTGGTCCCGTTCGGGATTACGAATGCGCATGCGGAAAGTACAAACGCATCAAATACAAGGGTGTAGTTTGCGACCGTTGTGGTGTGGAAGTTACCGTGTCTCGCGTTCGCCGCGAACGCATGGGGCATATTGAGTTGGCTGTACCTGTTTCCCATATTTGGTTCCTTAAGAGTATGCCGAGCCGTATAGGGCTTATGCTCGATTTAACCGCACGTAATCTTGAGCGGGTTATCTATTATGAGAATTACATGGTAACGGAAGCAGGTAAAACTCCTCTCGAGGAGAAGCAGCTACTTACCGAGTCCGATTACCAAAAAGCCATCGATGAATACGGTGAAGACGCCTTTACCGCAAAAATGGGGGCAGAGGCGATTCGGGATGTATTGTCGAATGCACAATTGGAACCCATGATCGAAGAATTGCATGAAGCGATGCAAAACACGCGCTCCAAGCAAATCAAAAAGAAGATCTCGAAACGGTTGAAGTTGATTCAAGGTTTCTTAACCAGTGAAACTCGTCCCGAGTGGATGGTATTGGAGGTTCTTCCAGTCATTCCACCTGATTTGCGTCCATTGGTTCCTCTTGAAGGGGGTCGTTTTGCCACTTCCGATCTTAACGATTTGTACCGACGGGTTATCAATCGGAATAATCGTTTGAAAAATCTGATGCAGCTCAAAACGCCTGACGTTATTATCAATAACGAAAAGCGCATGTTGCAGGAAGCGGTTGATGCGATGTTCGACAACGGTCGTCATGGCCGTCCTGTAACTGGAGCAGGCAACAGGCCGTTGAAATCTTTGAGTGATATGCTCAAAGGAAAACAAGGACGATTCCGGCAAAATCTATTGGGTAAACGCGTGGATTACTCGGGCCGTTCGGTTATTGTTATCGGTCCTGACCTGAAGTTAAACCAATGTGGTCTTCCTAAGAAGATGGCTTTGGTGCTCTTCGAACCTTTTATTATTCGTCGCCTCAAAGAACTAGGATTCGTCCATACCGTTCGCGGAGCGCGTAAGATGATCGAGAAACGTACGCCCGAAGTTTGGGATATTCTTGAAGAAGTAACCAATGGTCACCCTGTGCTTCTTAATCGTGCGCCGACCTTGCATAGACTTTCGATTCAAGCGTTCGAACCGGTTCTTATTGAAGGTGATGCTATTCGCGTACATCCACTCGTATGTGCTGCCTACAATGCAGATTTCGATGGTGATCAAATGGCGGTTCATGTTCCTCTCTCCCTGGAAGCGATTATGGAATGTAAGCTATTGATGCTTGCTACTAATAATATCTTCCTGCCATCCAGTGGTAAACCTGCTCTTACTCCTTCGCAGGACATTGTTTTAGGATCATACTACATCACGCTCGAACCACGCACTCAACCTGCTAAAGGTGTCCAAATTCCTGTGGCCGCCGACGCCGCTGAAATTCTCTTGGCCGAAGCAGACGGTATTTTAAATAAGCACGATTGGATTGATCTTGTTAACCCGGACTACGGAGGACCAGAAACGGATTACGGTAATAACAAACGTAAGCTTATTCGCACCACTGTTGGGCGTATAATGTTCAACCAGATCTGGCCCGATGAATTAGGGTATATAAACTTCCCGGTCGCGAAGTCAAAGTTGGGCGATATCATTCTTTCCACCTATAACATTTCCGGTAAGGAAAAGACCATTGAAGTACTGGATGATCTTAAAGAGCTGGGCTTCGATGTCGCAACCACCGCTGGTATTTCCATGGGTCTTAGCGATATGATTATCCCGGAAAGCAAAGGCCAGATCGTTGCAGATTCCCGGAAAAAGATCGACGAAGTGGAGGAGCAGTACCGTAAAGGTATTATCACTCAAGGTGAGCGCTACAATAAGATCATCGATATTTGGACCGGTGCCACTGACCAAATCCAAAAAGCAACTTTCGAAGGTCTCGACCATAATTACGGTAAGAAGGAAGCGAATCCTGTCTATTTGATGATGGATTCAGGAGCTCGTGGTAATCGTCAGCAAGTTCGTCAGTTATGCGGAACGCGTGGATTGATGGCCAAACCTTCTGGTGAAATTATCGAACGTCCGATTCTTTCTTCCTTTAAGGAAGGTCTTTCTGTTCTTGAATATTTTATTTCAACGCATGGTGCTCGTAAAGGATTGGCGGATACAGCTCTTAAAACAGCTGATGCCGGTTACCTGACCCGTAAGCTTTGTGATGTTGCCATGGATGTGATCATCGCCGAAGATGATGATGGCCACCGCGAAGGAATCTGGAAGCGTGCCATCCGTGAAGGTGATGAGGAGATTGTGCCATTGGCTGATCGCATCATTGGTCGCTGTGTGGCACAGGAAGTTCGCAATCCATTGAATCCAGATGAAGTTCTGGTTGAAGAAGCCGGTATGGTCTCTGAACTTGTGGGCAACCGAATTGAAGAACTTGGTATTGAACGTGTGAAAATACTTTCACCACTGACATGCCGTGGAGTTGATGGAATTACCGCTCGAAGTTACGGTATCAATCCCGCCACCAATAAAAAGGTGGAAATGGGATCTTCTGTCGGAATTATTGCTGCTCAATCTATTGGCGAACCCGGGACTCAGTTGACCATGCGGACGTTCCACATTGGTGGCGTCGCATCGAATTTGTCCAAGAGTAATGATATTCAAGTTCGCAATGATGGCGTGGTTAAGTTCAAAGGACTTCGCCTTGTTGAAGTTGGTCCAGGTATCAACGTTGTCCTGAACAAAACGGGATCTATCCAGATCTTGGACAATAGTGACAAAGAGTTGGAAAAATACGCCATTCCTGTTGGAGCAGTTATCCAACTGGAAGATGGAGCCCCAATTACAGCTGGAACTACCTTAGCCCAATGGGATCCGCATAATGTGCCAATTCTTTCTGAAAAGGCTGGTAAGATTGTCTTTCGTGACATGATTCCTGGAGTGACCATCAAAAAAGAACTTGATGAGTCATCTGGACGAATCGGAGTGGTTATAACCGAGCACAAGGAAGATTTGAATCCACAACTTGAGATTCAAGACGAGAAGGGTAAGGCTATCGCTACCTATGCCATCCCAACTGGTGCTCAGGTATCCGTTGGAGAAGGTGATACCATTACTGCGGGAACGCTGATCGCCAAAACACCACGTCAGGCCTCCAAGACGATGGATATTACTGGTGGTCTTCCACGGGTAGCCGAGCTTTTTGAAGCTCGTCGTCCTAAGGAAGCGACTGAAATGGCCAAGATCGATGGAATCGTATCTTTCGGTACCAGTGTGCGCGGTAAAAAGCGTCTGGTTGTTACTGACGAAGAGTCTGGTAATCAGGAAGAGCATCTTATCGCACACGGAAAGCACATTATCGTTCAGGTTGGTGACTTGGTTTATAAAGGCCAGCACCTCACCGAGGGCTCAGCTGATCCACACGAAATCCTTGATATTTTGGGACCAACTGCGTTGCAGGAGTTTCTACTTTCTGAAATTCAGAAAGTATATCGTATGCAGGGTGTGACGATTAACGATAAGCACATTGAGGTCATCATTTCTCAAATGCTTAGAAAAGTTCGCATCTCAGATCCTGGTGATACCGAATTCTTCTGGGCAGAACAGATTGAACGGAAAACCTTCATGCGTGAAAATGAAGCAATCATAGAAGCTGGTGGAAAACCTGCCGAAGGGGAGCCAATCCTGCTTGGTATCACCAAAGCGTCTATTGAAACTGAAAGTTTCATTTCTGCTGCCTCGTTCCAAGAAACCACCCGTGTTCTGACCGATTCTGCCACACTCGGAAAGGTTGATACACTGAACGGATTTAAGGAAAACGTAATTATGGGACACCTCATTCCTGCTGGAACCGGTCTGCCTCGTTATCGGAATCTCAAAATTGACACTTTCGGAAACGAATTTGTAAGCGATGAGGATACTGATGAAGAAGTTGGTTAAAGTGTTTCCCTAACTATTTCTATCGATTGGGGCAGACCCATTAAGCGGGTCTGCCTCAATCGCTTTTAAAGCAAAAAACCGTCATATCTCATTCACTCGCGAAGCCTGATAAACACTCGAAATCATCTGTTTTCGATGATTCCAAATTCGATTCTGAAAAGACCAATTTAATACTTGATTAACAACTATGGGGTGATACTTTCCACCTCTTTTCCCAAAATTTGTACGATACGAAATGCCCACCATTAACCAGTTAGTCCGCAAAGGCCGGAATATCATTAAGGCGAAATCCAAATCGCCAGCACTAGATTCGAACCCATTTCGTCGTGGAGTTTGTATCCAGGTAATGACTCGTACGCCGAAAAAACCGAACTCAGCCATCCGCAAAGTTGCGAAGGTTCGTCTAACCAATGGCATCGAAGTCATTGCCTATATTCCTGATGAAGGACACAATCTTCAGGAGCACAGTATTGTGTTGGTACGCGGTGGTCGGGTAAAAGATTTACCGGGAGTGCGTTATCACATCGTTCGAGGTACCCTTGACTGCTTGGCCGTCGATAAACGTCGCCGTAGTCGTTCAAAATACGGAGTAAAACGCCCAAAAAAATCTTAATTTGAATTATGTCTCGTCGTCGTAGAGCAGTAAAACGGGTTCCAACACCCGATCCTCGTTACAACAGTACTTTAGTTAGTAATCTTACTAATATGGTCATGCGTTGTGGAAAGAAATCCATTGCGCAAAAGATTGTCTATGGAGCCTTTGAACTCGTAGCAGAAAAGCTTGAGAAGGGTGATCCAGTTGATCTTATTTTGGGAGCTTTGGAAAATATCCGCCCACGTCTTGAAGTTAAAAGCCGTCGTGTGGGTGGTGCTACTTATCAAGTACCAGTAGAAATATCTTTTGAGCGTCAGCAAAGCCTAGCCTTCCGCTGGTTGATCTCAGCCGCACAGAACCGTCGTGGAATTCCTCTAACGGAAGCTCTTGCTCTTGAAATCGTCGATGCCTATAACAGCACAGGAGTTGTTGTTAAGAAACGCGAAGACACCCACCGTATGGCGCAAGCCAATCGTGCGTTCGCGCACCTTCGTTGGTAAGGATTCGCTATGGGGTATTCCGACATATCTTCTTTGAATTCGCCCGAACGCGAATACCCATTGGAGCGTACGCGGAACATTGGCATAGCTGCCCATATTGACGCCGGTAAAACTACTACTACCGAACGCATACTATATTATACCGGAGTCGTTCATAAGATCGGTGAAGTTCACGAAGGCACGGCTGTTACTGACTGGATGGTGCAAGAGCGCGAGCGTGGTATTACCATAACCTCTGCTGCAATCTCTTGCGTGTGGTCTGCCAAGAGCGGTCCCTATTCTGAATTGGAGCATAGAATTAATATCATCGATACTCCCGGGCATGTTGACTTTACTGCTGAAGTGGAGCGTTCTCTCCGAGTTCTGGATGGCGCAATTGCCGTATTTTGTGCCGTTGGAGGGGTTCAACCTCAATCGGAGACTGTGTGGCGCCAAGCTGATAAATATGCGGTTCCTCGAATCGCGTTCGTCAACAAGATGGACCGAACCGGAGCAGACTTTTTTAGCGTAATTGAAGAAATGCGCACAAAGCTTGGTGCAAATGCCCATGCTCTTTACCTTCCCATTGGTGCAGAAGAGAATTTTGTAGGAATGATCGATTTGGTGTCGATGAACGCCATCTACTTTGATGAATCCGATTCTCTAGGAGTGAGTTTCGACGTTCGTGAAATCCCGGCGGATTTGAAGCAGCAAGCTGAAAGTTATCGCGAAGCATTGTTGGAGGCGCTATCTGATTTCGACGATGTGGTCGCAGAGAAATATTTAAACGGCACCGAGCTGTCCGAATCGGAAATTAAGATCGCCATAAGAAAAGCGACAACCACCATCAACTTTATGGGGGTTATCCCGGGATCTGCCTTTAAAAACAAAGGGGTCCAACGACTTTTAGATGCGGTTATTAATTACCTGCCTTCACCGCTCGATCTCCCTCCCATGGTCGGACACAACTCCTCGGAAGAAGCCGTCGAAGTAGGTCCTAATGATAATGGAAAGTTTGTCGGCCTGGTATTCAAACTCTGGACAGATCCATTTGTTGGTAAACTGGTTTTCTGTCGTGTTTACTCAGGTAAGCTAGCCAAGGGTTCTCAAGTTTTCAATCCGCGCACCCGTAAAATGGAACGCGTGAGCCGTCTTTTAATTATGAAAGCGGATGATCGCGAGGATATCAACGTGGCATACTCCGGTGATATCTGTGCTATTGTGGGCGTGAAGAATGTTTGGACCGGAGATACCGTTTGCGATAAATCCTTGGACGTATCGCTTGAACCCCCTACATTTCCCGAGCCCGTCATCTCGATGTCAATCGAGCCCAAGACAACGGCCGATCAAGAAAAGATGTCCCTGGCGTTAGGACGTCTGTCAGATGAAGATCCTACCTTCCGCGTTTCTTCTAACGAGGAAACAGGGCAAACGATTATCGCTGGTATGGGCGAGCTTCATCTGGAAATTATTAGCGACCGGCTTTTCCGCGAATTCAAAGTGCAGGCTAGAGCTGGAAAACCAGAAATAGCCTACCGCGAGACTGTGTCGAAGTCTGCCACCGGCGAAGGTAAGTTTATCCGCCAATCGGGTGGTCGTGGTCAATACGGACACGCTATTATAAAGATCGAACCGAACAAGCCTGGAGCAGGAATCCAAGTAGTTTCGGATGTGGTTGGCGGTACTATTCCCAAAGAATTTATCAAACCAACATTGGATGGAATTATTGAAGCCGCCAGGAATGGTGTCATTGCTGCTTATCCCGTAATTGATTTTAAAGCACGCCTCGTCGATGGTTCTTTTCACGAGGTGGATTCTTCTGAAATGGCCTTTAAAATGGCTGGTATCTTTGCCTTTAAAGATGCGATGAAGAATGCTGGACCTATCCTTTTGGAACCCATCATGAAAGTGGAAGTAACAACGCCCGAGGATTATCAGGGTGAAGTTATGGGAGACTTGAATCGCCGCCGTGGTCGCATCCAAAATATGGAAAGTAAAACGAATGCTTGCATTATTACATCCATGGTACCATTAGAGGCGATGTTTGGATATGCTACGGACGTTCGTTCGCTATCCAAAGGAAGAGCCAATTACTCTATGGAGCCCTCACATTTCGAGGAAGTTCCTAATAGCCTGCTCGAGGCACTTACAAATTCTATTTATCGCGAACCAGTTCGCACTTAATTTTAAATCAACATGTCCACACAAAAAATACGTATCAGACTAAAGGGCTTCGATTACCGAGTAATTGATTCATCCGCCCAGGATATTGTGGAGACTGCAAAGCGCTCCGGAGCCCGAGTTTCTGGCCCTGTTCCTTTGCCCGTTCACATCGAGAAGTTCTCCGTGAACCGCTCTCCTCACGTAAACAAAAAATCGATGGAGCAATTTGAGATCCGTACGCACAAGCGCTTGATCGACATTATTGAGCCAACTGCTCAAACGGTAGATGAATTGAAGAAACTGAACCTCCCTTCTGGGGTGGACATCTCTATTAACGTTTAATTTTTAAATCAACCCACCGAACTAATTTAATTTCATATAACTCAACGTAGGACTACTTAAAAGTGAGCTTCGGCTCAGCCTACCGCTTAGTAAAATGCTACATACACTGATTGCAAAAAAAGTTGGTATGACCCAGGTCTATGACGCCGAAAATTGTCTAGTTCCTGTCACCGTCTTCGAGGCCGGACCCTGTCCGGTAACTCAGGTCAAGACTGAGGAAACCGATGGCTACAATGCCGTCCAGATCGGTTACATCCGCAAGAAGACCAAAAACATGACTGCTGGTCAAATCGGCCACTTGTCCAAGGCTTCGCTGGAAGGACTTTCTCAATTGAGAGAAATTCGCTGCACTTCAGTACCAGAGGTAAAAGTTGGAGACACTTTAACAGTATCTGGATTTGTCGAAGGAGCTAAAGTCGATGTGGTTGGAACTACTAAGGGCCGTGGCTTCCAAGGCGTAGTAAAACGTTGGAACGTTAAAGGTGGTCCTGCCTCTCATGGATCTATGTTCCATCGCCGGATTGGTTCCATCGGTCTGTGTCAAGATCCTGGCCATGTGTTTAAAGGGCAAATCATGCCTGGTCATATGGGTGACAAGCAGCGGACCGTTCAAAACTTGAAGGTTGTTAAGATTTATGAGGACAAAAACCTCATTCTTGTTAAAGGAAGCACTCCTGGGTTCAACGGTTCTCAGGTTCTTATCCGTACTTCAAAGAAAACCCGCACAGCGAGAGCCTAACAGGAGCATTAAATCATGAAACTGAAGACTTTTAAATCAGACGGATCTTCCAGCGGTAATAAAGAATTTGCCTTCCCTTCATTCGAAGGAGACAGAGGCGTTCAAGCCATTAAGGAAGTAATAATTGCCATTCGCGCGAACAAGCGCTTCGGAACCGCCAGCACGAAAACTCGCGCAGAGGTTCGAGGTGGAGGTAAGAAACCTTTCCGCCAAAAAGGCACGGGTATGGCTCGCCAGGGAAGTTCCAGGTCACCCCTTCATTCTGGTGGTGGTGTTGCCATGGGTCCTAAACCACGCGACTATTCCAAAAAGGTGAACAAGAAGGTTAAGTCACTTGCCTTCCAGCGTGCACTTTTCGACCGGGCAGTCGATGGATCTCTCGTTGTCATTAAAGAGTTCAAAATTGCTGAGCCAAAGACCAAGCTATTTGTGGATGTGATCAAGCAGGTTGTTCCAACGCGCGGATCCATTCTCATCGTAGACAGCGGGTTTCAAGACGAAGTGGTTTTTGCTTCACGCAATATCGCCGGGTTGGACACTGAAGATGCTGCCTATCTCAACACACTGCAACTTTCACTTTATAGCACTATTGTTATAACTGAAGCAGCAATCGCCACCCTCATGCAACGGATGGAGGCCGACAATTCATGAAACCTGCGTATCAAGTATTGAAAGAATTTAGTATCACGGAGAAATCGAATATCCTGTCTTCCAATCTTGGACAGTATACTTTCGAAGTCTTTCCAGAAGCCGACAGGATCTCTGTTAAGCATGCTGTTGAAAAGACATTCAATGTGACTGTAACTCGCGTTAATATTCTTAACCGTAAAGGTAAGAGAAAGAGTGATCGTAAACGTCGTGGCAAATTCGGCCAGACTGCATCTGTCAAAAGGGCCATCGTGTCTTTGAAGGACGGCGACACCATCGAAATAGTATAACACACACCGAACTTTCAAAATGGCACTCGTAGAAAAAAGACCCATAACTCCTAGTCAGAGATTTTATAAGCAGAACAAAGTGGAACTGTCGAAAGCCCGCCCAGAGCGTGGACTGACCATTCACAAGAAGCGGTCTAGTGGACGTAATGCTTATGGTCGTATTACCACTCGCCGAAGAGGCGGAGGACATAAACGCCACATTCGTATCATTGATTTCCGTAGAGAGAAGTTGGATATCCCGGCGAAGATCCAGGACATTCAGTATGATCCAAATCGTTCGGCCAATCTTGCATTGCTCGCGTATGCGGATGGAGAAAAACGCTACATTATAGCCCCACGTGGTCTAGAGATCGGTGACAGTATTGTTGCTTCTGAAACTTCAAGTGAGATCAATCCAGGCAACTCATTAGTTCTTTCCAATATTCCGCCCTCAACCAAGATTCACAACATTGAGCTTATTCCCGGAAAGGGAGGACAAGTTGCTCGCGCTGCTGGAACTGCTGCTCAGTTGATGGGCCTTGATGGAGGTTATGCGACTGTTAAAATGCCAAGTGGAGAAATTCGTTTGGTGAATCTGAAGTGCCGCGCCACGATTGGAGAAGTTGGTAACCACCAACACCAAAGTCGCACAATCGGTAAAGCAGGTCGGTCTCGCTGGTTAGGAAAACGTCCTCGTGTTCGCGGTGTTGCGATGAACCCTGTCGATCACCCTATGGGTGGTGGTGAGGGTCGTACCTCTGGTGGTGGACATCCCACTTCACCGTGGGGTCAATTGTCTAAGGGCTTCCCCACACGTCGTAAGTCGAAGACGACCAACAAATTCATTCTCGTTAATCGTAACGGTAAAAAGTTTAAGCGTTAATTCACATGGCTCGTTCACTAAAAAAAGGTTTTTTCATAGATCCCAAGTTGATGGATAAGGTTGCGATCGCTCAAAAGGCTAACTCACGCAAACCACTTAATACTTGGTCACGCCGTTCTACTATCACTCCAGACTTTGTCGGCCTGACAATCAACGTGCACAACGGCAAAGCATTTTTGCCGGTATACGTAACTGAGAATATGGTGGGACACAAGTTAGGTGAATTTTCTCAAACCCGCACATTCAAGAGTCACGGAACTCATACCAAGAAATAATTTTAGGATGAATCTGATTATTTGTATACGCTCGCTGTTAGTTGCTTCTCTGGTTTTCGGAGCAAGCTCTGCCAGCCTGTATGCGGATAATCACGGCTCCCAGAATGGAATACTTGTTGCTGCTATCGAAGCCGGTGAATTGGCGGATCTCGTCGCGATCAGCGGCGGCCTCCAACAGGGCATTGAACGTGGCATGCTTTTATCCGTCTTTCGCGAAGGTCGTAAAATTGGGGAGTTGTTGGTAACTCGCTCAGACAAAGACTGCTCCGCAGCACTCATTACGCAAATTAGTCCCCATGAATCTCTAGCAATTGGAGATCGGGCAAAAATCAAAGTACAAACTCTTTAAAACGAAGTAATCATGGAAGTCCAGGCACTCACAAAATACGTTCGGGTATCACCTAAGAAGGCCCGCGAAGTTATTCGCGAGATTCAAGGTCGTCGCGCCGCTGAAGCAGAACAACTGTTAAAGTTTATTCCACGCAAGTCGGCTCGTCTAGTGGCAAAGACCCTGCATTCAGCTATAGCGAACGCCGAAAATAACAACAACCTTTCCGGCGAGGATCTTATCATTAAAAAAGCAGTTATTGAGGAAGGCCCTAGCCTTAAACGTTTTCGTGCTGGTGCCCGTGGTTCTGCTAAACCTTTCGTTAAGCGTACGAGCCACATTCGCATCATCCTTTCTGACGACAAATAATTTAGAGACACAAGCAACATGGGACAAAAAACACATCCAATTGGTTTTCGCCTAGCGGTCCGCCGTAACTGGGAGTCACGCTGGTATGCCGATAAGAAGAATTTCAGCATTTGCCTCGAAGAGGATTACCGTATCCGGAAGATACTCACCGACAAACTCAGGTTCGCTTCTGTGCCACGTATTTTTATTGAGCGTGCGTCCAATCGTATTCGCGTAAAAATCTATACCGCTCGTCCAGGTATCGTTATTGGTCGTAAAGGTCAGGAGCTTGAAAAGCTCAAAGCGAAATTAAACAAGCTGGTAAAGCGCGAAGTTATGCTGGACATCCAGGAGGTCAAAAAACCTGAGATTGAAGCACAATTGGTCGCTGAGAATGTGGCTCTTCAACTTGAGCGACGCATTTCATTTCGCCGCGCCATGAAAAAAGCCGTGCAGATTGCTGATAGCCTCGGCGTCCAAGGAATTAAGATCCGCGTTGCCGGGCGTCTGGGAGGTACTGATATCGCCCGCGCTGAAATGGTAAAAAAAGGTCGGGTTCCTCTTCATACCCTGCGTGAAGATATCGACTATGGATTTGCGGAAGCCAGTACCGTATATGGAATTATCGGTGTGAAATGCTGGATACTAAAAGAAAACGAAGAATAAATCGGACTGAAAAAGAGAATTTGAATCATGCCTTTATTACCATCTAGAACCAAGTATCGCAAGCAGCACAAAGGCCGCGTTAATGGGATAGCCCAACGTGGGAACACCCTTGCCTTTGGAGATTTTGGCATCCAATCACTCGAGCGTGGTGCCATGACTGCTCAGCAAATTGAAGCTGCTCGTGTTGCTGTGACCCGTTATTTAAAAAGAAAAGGTAAAGTGTGGATTCGTATATTCCCACAAAAGCCAATTACCAAAAAACCATTAGAAGTACGGATGGGTAAGGGTAAAGGTAGCGTTGACCATTGGGTAGCTGTCATCAAACCCGGCACCATGTTGTTCGAAGTGGGAGGTGTCAGTGAGACTATCGCTCGCGAAGGCATGCGACTTGCCGATGGGAAATTACCTTTTAGATGCCGTTTTGTTGTCCGTGAGACAATCGATTAGGAATTATTATCATGAAAGCTAAAGAAGTTAGAAACCTTTCCGAACAAGAAATAGAAAAGCAACTGCGCGACACTAGTAGCGAATTGCTGCACCTTCGTTTACGTAAACAATCGGGACAGGTGGAAACGCCCTCCGAATTGCGAGTTCTGCGAAGGAATATCGCCCGTATGGAAACCATTTTGAAAGAACGCGCCGTAGCCGCCGCCAAGTAACAGGAGTATTTATCATGGCAGAAGAAAGAAATAGTCGAAAAGTTTTGCAAGGAGTGGTTTCAAGCCGTTCTGGAGACAAGTCCGTCAAAGTGACAGTGGCTTATAAAATTCCACACCCACGTTATCATAAGGTGATTAACCGGAAGACCGTATTGCACGTGCATGACGAGAAAAACGAATCCAAGGCCGGCGATAAAGTCGAGATCATGGAGACACGTCCCATAAGTAAGCTCAAACGCTTTCGTATTACCCGTGTTATTGAAGTGGCACCCGTCCTGGACTAACCCTTCTAACAGAGAGAAAATTTACAATGATTCAGCTTCTAAGTAGTGTAGACATTGCGGACAACACCGGCGCCAAAAAAGCGAAGATGATCCGTCGCCTCGGCCAGATGAAAAAAACCGCCAGCGTTGGTGATATCGTCGTGGTTCATATCAAAGAAAGCACCACTGACGCGTCCGTTAAAAAAGGAGATGTCGTCCGTGGGGTGGTAGTTCGAACCAAGGCGCCGATTCGTCGGGCTGATGGTAGTTACCTTCGCTTCGATAGCAACGCCATCGTCATTATCGATGACAAAAAGAATCCCAAAGGTACTCGAATCTTTGGTCCCGTAGCCCGTGAATTGCGCCGCAAGCGGTTTATGAAAATTATTTCTTTAGCACCGGAGGTTCTATAAATGAAAATGCACTTTAAAACCGGCGACACCGTCGTCGCTATTAGCGGAAGCCAAAAGGGCAAGTCCGGCAAAGTTCTTCAGATCAACAAGAACAAAGAACGGTCTATCGTTGAAGGCCTCAATATGGTCAAGCGTCACCAAAAACAAACGAGTGCCGAGGATCGTCAGTCTGGTGGCATCATTGAACGTGAGGCTAGCATCCACAATTCGAACCTAATGGAAGAGTCGCGCTACAACGCTCGACGCTCAAAATAATCCATTGATTAACCGCTTGCCAAGGTATCTTAACTTTGTCTTTCTCCACCACCTTTCTAATTAGGCTCAAAGGTTTAGCCGCCGGGTTAAAAGTCCGGCAAAAAACAAAATGAATCAACCAGCACTTAAAACTACTTATAACGAGCAAATCGTTCCAGCGCTAATAAAGAGCCGCGGATATAAGAACGTAATGCAAGTTCCCAAGGTAACCAAAATCGTCCTAAACTCGGGCGTTGGTTCCAGTAACGATAAGAATGTTATCAACGACATCGCCAAGGACCTAGGTCTTATAACCGGCCAAAAACCAGTCATTACCCTTTCGCGTGTCAGCATTTCGAATTTCAAATTACGCGAAGGAATGCCCGTAGGAGTTAAAGTTACGCTTCGGGGTAACAGCATGTGGGAATTTCTTTATCGTATGATCACTGTCTCCCTTCCTTTAATTCGGGATTTCCGAGGAATTGGTAAAAAATTGGATGGCCGTGGTAATTATACCCTCGGAATCGCCGATCATACCATTTTCCCAGAAATCAACGTCGATACCCATAAGCACTTGGTCGGAATGGATGTTTGTATCGTCACCAGTGCATCTACCGACGATGAGGGTCTCGAACTTCTAACGCTTCTGGGTATGCCTTTTCGCAAGGTTACTCCTTCAGCTTAATTCTCTTATATTATGGCAAAGATCTCTGCAATTCATCGAAATAAGAAACGCGAACGCCTCGTTGCAAAATATGCTGAGCGTCGTGCTGAACTTAAGAAAATTCTCTCGAGCCCTGACGTAAAGGACGAAGAGTTTTTCCAGGCACAACGTGCGCTCATAAAGTTGCCACGCAACTCTTCTGCAGTACGTTTGCGCAACCGTTGCAACATCACCGGTCGTCCCCGTGCTTATATGGGGCGCTTCGGTCTTTCTCGTATAACTTTCCGCGAACTGGCTCTTGCTGGTCGTATCCCTGGGGTAACTAAATCCTCTTGGTAAACTAAACACGTTGGGAATACGGATATCATCCAACTTCACCTAATTAATCCATGACAGATCCGATTGCAGATTTTTTAACACAAATACGGAATGCATCCGCGGCGAACAAGGAGTCTTGCCAAGTACAGCATTCAAAAATGAAGCGCGAAATCGCCCGCATTTTAAAAGCGAGTGGTTACATTCGAGGCTACGAGGATATCGACATGCCGGGAAACAAGAAATTCCTGAAAGTTGAGCTCAAATTCGTAGATGGCGAACCTGCCTTTTCATCCATTGAGCGCTTCAGTCGTCCAGGTCGCCGTATCTATTTTGCCGCGAGCGAAGTACCAAAAGTACTTGGTGGCATGGGTACTGGCATTCTAACTACATCGCAGGGTTTGATGACGGATTACCAGGCACGTCAGCAAAACGTGGGTGGCGAACTTATCTGCAAAGTCCAATAAGGAGGATACGATGAGTAGAATTGGAAAATTACCAGTAGACATTCCGGGACAAGTAACTGTTTCAGTTGAAGCCAATGTAGTGTCCGTCGAGGGCCCTAAAGGTAAACTGAAAAAAGAGTTCCCCAATGCTGTAACTATAACAAAAGAAGAGGCTCAGATCATTGTGGCACCTTCTGGCAATTCACGCTTTTCAAAGGCTATGTATGGAACTGTCCGCTCACTGATCGCCAATATGGTGACTGGTGTTGTTGATGGATACAGCAAAGACCTTGAGATCAGTGGAGTAGGTTTTCGAGCTGCGTTAAACGGCAATAATCTCGATCTGAACCTGGGTTACTCTCACCCGTGTCTTTATGCAATTCCTTCGGGAATAACTATCACGGTTAAAGACAACACCAAGTTGAAAGTCGAAGGCATCGACAAGCAAATGGTTGGTGAAGCCGCTGCGTCGATCCGCGCGTTTTACCCACCAGAGCCATACAAAGGCAAAGGGGTGAAGATTGTCGGTGAATACGTCCGCCGTAAGGAAGGTAAAACAGCCGGTAAATAAGGGAGGACTGATCATGAAAGTTAATAAAAAAATTATTCAAAAACAAAAACGTCGCTGGCGCATCCGTAAGAAAATTATCGGTTCAGCTGAACGCCCTCGTCTTGCTGTTCACCTCAGTAACAAACACGTCTATGGCCAACTCATTGACGACAATGCGGGTAAGACCTTGGTCTATGTGTCCTCGTTGAGCAAAGACCTCAAGGGTCAAAACCTAAAGGCAAATGTTGAAGGTGCCCAAGCCGTTGGCAAAATTGTTGCCGAACGGGCGAAAGGCGCAGGAGTTGAAAAGGTCGTGTTTGATCGTAGTGGACGTATATACCACGGGTGCGTAAAAGCATTCGCAGATGCTGCTCGGGAGGGTGGCCTAACATTCTAATTGTTAAACGAATTTATTATGGCTACTCCAGAAGAAGCACCAGAATTGGTAGATAAAGTTGTCAACATCAACCGTTGCGCGAAAGTCGTAAAGGGTGGACGTCGTTTTAGTTTTTCCTCCACCGTAGTAACCGGTGATCTCCATGGCCGCGTAGGTGTTGGAATGGGTAAAGCAAAAGAAGTACCTGAAGCAATTCGCAAAGGAACGGAAAAAGCACACAAAAATATGGTTACTGTTCCGCTGCGTAATGACACCATACCTCATGCCGTTATCGGTGTGTCCGGAGGCGGAAAAGTTATTTTGCGCCCAGCCGGTCCGGGAACCGGAGTCATTGCCGGAGGCGGGGTTCGCGCTGTGCTCGAAGCAGTTGGAGTTAAAAATATTCTTTCTAAGTCCCTTGGTTCAAACAACCACCGGGCCATGATCAACGCCACTTTAGATGGATTGAGGCAATTACGCTCAAAGGAACATATTGCTGCAATTCGCAACGCAGATTAATCAACGAGATTTTCGCAATGAGATTACATAATCTTAAAAATACACCTGGTGCTGTTCACCGCAAAAAACGTCTTGGCAACGGAGAAAGCTCCGGAACAGGCAAGACCTGTGGGAAAGGCCACAAAGGACAGAAAGCACGGACTGGCGGTGGAATTCGCATCGGTTTTGAAGGTGGTCAAATGCCTCTTTATCGTAAGTTGCCGCACCGTGGTTTCAGTAACGCCCAGTTTACGACCTCGTATGAAGTTGTGAACCTCAGTGATCTGGCAAAACTCGGAGATGAGACAGAAGCAAATCCCGAAACCTTATCGAAGGTGGGCGTTTTGCGTCCTGGATCGAAGCTGGTAAAGATCTTGGGAACTGGCGAAGTAGACAAAGCCTACAAGGTCAGTGCTCATAAATTTTCTGTTACTGCCAAGCAAAAGATTGAAGCGGCTGGTGGTGAAGTAACCGAACTTGCTTAAGCTTTTTTGACCCAAAACTAAATGCTATCCGCCTTTACAAATAGTTTCAAAATACCGGAACTGCGTAACAAGATTTTCTTCACCTTGTCTATGCTGTTTGTGGCACGGATCGGTGCCAATATTCCGCTTCCCGGTATAGATCCTACGCCGCTTCAAGATTTCTTTGCAGATCAAACGGCATCGGGCTCCTCGGGTGTACTTGGTCTCTACAACATGTTTACGGGTGGCGCACTTCTGAAAGGTGCGGTTTTTGCTTTGGGCATCATGCCTTACATATCGGCGTCCATTATCTTTCAGTTAATGACAGCGGTAGTTCCCAGTTTGGCTCGTCTCGCCAGAGAAGGCGATGTGGGTCGACAAAAGATTACCCAATACACGCGACTTGCTACTATTGTTATCTGTTTAGTCCAGGGGACTCTGCTAATTATTGGACTAAAAAATCCTGGAGGATTGTTTTCCGGATTTGAGAAAGAGGTCTATGGTTCCATCATTCTGAGTGATAGTGCCTGGTTTGTAATGAGCTCGGTCGTCATATTAACAACGGGGACTATCATTCTCATGTGGCTCGGAGAGCAGATTACTGAAAAAGGAATCGGCCAAGGAGTTTCATTATTGATTATGATCGGTATTATTTCCGATCTTCCCAGTGCGATGGCCACGCTTTACCGCATGGTTTTCGCGCCTATCGGCACCAGTCGAATTGAGGTTCCCGAACTCGCGTTGATGTTCGTGTTACTGCTGGTTGTAACGGCTGGACTTGTCGCTGTTATTCAAGCCATGCGGAAAATTCCGGTTCAGTACGCCAAACGCGTAGTTGGTCGCAAGGTCTATGGTGGACAAAGTTCTTTCCTTCCACTGAAGGTAAATTACTCCGGTGTAATGCCTGTGATTTTTGCCAGTGCGATCTTGATGTTTCCACAACAGATCCTGTCTTCCCTTTCTGCCAGTTTCAACAGTCTTTCATTTTTAGGAACTATTTCCGGTTGGTTTGTTCAAGGAACGGTCTCCTACTATTTCATTTTTGGATTCCTAATATTGGTTTTCAGTTACTTCTGGGTATCGGTCATGTTTAAGCCGATCCAGGTTGCTGATGATCTGAAAAAGAATGGGGGCTACATTCCCGGCGTTCGTCCTGGTGAGCCGACTGCAAAGTTTCTAGACTTTGTGATGACTCGTCTAACCTTCGCGGGTGCTGCGTTCCTCACTTTGATTGCTTTATTTCCTGATGTTCTTCTTTTCTCCCTCAACGTTCCATACCAAATCTCCAATTTCTTTGGAGGAACCGGGATGTTAATTACGGTGGGAGTTATTCTTCAAGTTTTACAACAAGTTGAGACTTATCTTTTGCAACGCCACTATGATGGCTTCTTGAAAAAGGGCCGTATTCGTGGTCGCAATCCAGCTACCAAAGCTCGTCCACAACTTTCCGTAACGTCTGAAATGGGCAACCTACGTCCATTAATGCTCGTTCTCGGTGCAATTTTTCTGATTGGAATTATTTCTTGGGTCCTAAGGACCTGGGTTCTCTGATCTATATCTGTTAGTTTACTGCATGACTCTGAATCCATGATTCCTGTCAAAAACAGCGCTGAAATCATTAAAATGAGGGCGGCCTGTGAGGTTGCAGCCACTGTTCTTTATAAAGTCACTCAGCTCGTAGAACCCGGAGTTAACACTTACGATCTCGACCAAGCTGGGAAACGGTTCATTCAAGAATTGGGAGCCACAAGCGCCTGTTACAATTATCGTAACGGAAGCAAAGTGTATCCCGGTTATATTTGCATTTCTGTGAACGAAGAAGTCGTCCACGGAATTGGAAGTATGAAACGAACAATCAAGAATGGGGACGTTGTATCACTCGACGTTGTCATTCGCTTAGATGGGTTCATCGGCGATAATGCTAAAACTATTATTGTTGGGGAAGCTTCTGAGGACGTTCAATTCCTTGTCGAAGAAACGCGCAAATCACTCGAATTCGCCATAGGTTTTGCCAAACCTGGTGGTCGAGTAGGGGATATTTCCAATGCTGTTCAAACTTACATCGAATCTCGCGGTTTAGCGATCGTTAGAGATTTTGTAGGTCACGGAGTCGGAAGATCCATGCACGAAGAACCGCAAATCCCCAATTACGGTCGTAAAGGTAAAGGTGAGAAACTAAAACCAGGAATGACTTTGGCTATTGAGCCAATGGTCAATCTCGGAACTCCAAGCGTCCGCGTTCTTTCCGATGGATGGACTGCTGTCACTCTAGATAGCAAACCTTCAGCCCATTTTGAGCACACAGTCCTTATTTCAGAGGACGGTCCAGAAATATTAACTTTACCGAAAAAATAGCTTTTCAATCATTAATCAGCTGTTATTTTGGCCACTTTTCACAATTTCCAAACAAGCAATAAGCAATGCCTCGATTACTAGGTGTAGACATTCCAAATAACAAGCGAACCGAGTTCGCTCTTCGTTATATTTACGGCATCGGCCCGACTCGCTCAACTGCGATTGTTACTGAGCTTAAGCTCGATCATGCCCACCGGGCGCATGAACTTTCTGAAGAGCAGATTAACCAGATTTCGGAGATAATAATACGTAATCAATGGATGACTGAAGGTGATCTACGTCGTGATATTGCATCGAATTTAAAGCGTCTTCAAGCCATCCAGTGCTACAGGGGTTATCGCCATCGCCGGGGACTTCCAGTCCGCGGTCAGCGTACCAGCACTAATGCTAGAACTCGTAAAGGCGGCCGTAGAACTGTGGGCGTAGTAACCAAAAAATAATTTTGCACTAAATGAGCACTGACAATCCAGAGAACGAAGAGGCAAATGCCGAAGAACCCAAGCAAGAAGCTCCAGCAGCCGAAGCTAAGGTTGATAAGCCAAAAGCTAAAAAATCCGAAAAGGTAGTTGAAGAAACAAGCGAAGTGGATTCTAAGGAAGAGGCTCCAAAAGCCGAAGTTCCTGTAGTGAAAGCTGAAGAAGAGGCTCCTGCAGAAGACGTTCCAGCGAAAACCAAAAAGGTAGCGAAGAAAGCGAAAGCTCCAGCAAAGGCGACCGAGAAAACACCGAAAGCTGCAACTAAGGAAGAAGCGCCTAAAGTTAAAGCACCTGCGAAAGCGGAGAAGGAAGAGGCGCCTGCTGCGAAGGCCGCAAAACCTGCCAAAGTTTCCGAAGAGTCACCCAAGGTAGCAACCGCGTCGGATGAAGAGGATTCCGGCGATGGTAAAATTGAAGAAAAGAAGGGAGAAACTTCTGCGCTTCAAGAATTACTGGGGGATGATCTCAGTGGTGTTAAAATTCGCAGAGCGAAGGGTAGTAAGAATGTTACCCATGGAATCGTACATGTAATCGCTACATTTAATAATACGAAGGTCTCGGTTACTGATACAAAAGGAAATGTTATTTCCTGGAGCAGTGCTGGAAAATGCAATTTCCGTGGATCACGAAAATCAACCGCATATGCTGCACAGGTTGTGACTCAAGAAGCCACACGCGCCGCCATGGCTCATGGATTGAGAGAAGTTTCCGTTCATCTTAAAGGCCCTGGCCTTGGAAGAGACTCAGCTGTTCGTGCACTTCAAGCGCTCGGAATGATCATTGTCTCTATTGTTGATAAAACGCCCGTTCCACACAACGGATGCCGCCCACCGAAACGCCGTCGCGTTTAATCCTTTAAATTACTTAGAATGGCTCGTTACACAGGACCCACTACACGTATTAATCGCCGTTTTGGAATGGCGATTTTCCCACCTAATAAGGCTTTTGAGCGCAAAAGCTATCCCCCCGGGGTTCATGGACCTCGCCTTCGCCGCAAGCAAAGCGACTACTCTATCGGTCTGAACGAAAAGCAAAAACTTCGTTATATGTACGGTATGACAGAAAAGCAATTCCGTCGCACCTATGAGCAAGCCAAACACGCCAAAGGTGTTACTGGTGAAGTATTTTTGCAAAAGTTGGAAACTCGCTTGGATAACGTTATTTATCGATTAAATCTGTCCAAGACACGTTCGGGTGCTCGCCAATTTGTGAACCACGGTCACATCAAAGTGAATGGCCACAAAGTAGACATTCCAAGTTACCAAGTTCAAGCTGGGGACGAGATTGAAGTTAAAGACTCCACCTCTTCAAAGCAACTTGCGACCCGCGCTCTTGACGAAACCCGGGCTCGTACCATTCCCGAATGGGCGTCTCTCACCGAAGATACTTTCAAAGGTAAAATAAACCGTCTACCTACTCGTGAAGAGATAGAGGTAGGCATCAATGAGCTGCTCATTGTTGAATTCTATAACCGTTAATCCGGTCTGCAGCTAAGTTAACACACCATCTTCAAATAGATCCATGGCCACCCGATTAGGAAAATTCGAAATACCCAACCGCCTTACTAAGGACGAAGAGGGCTCAAATGAAACGTTTGCCCGGTTTATAGCCGAACCTTTTGAAGGCGGGTACGGACACACCATTGGCAATTCTTTGCGCCGAGTTCTTCTGAGCTCTATCGAAGGAGCAGCAATCTCTTCTATTAAAATTGAGGGAGTTAGTCATGAGTTTCAAAGCATCGAGGGTATTGTTGAAGATATCACCGATCTGGTTTTGAACCTTAAGAAAATTCTTTTGATTAATCATAAGCGCGAGCCTATAAAATTGCTTATCGATGTGACAAAAGAAGGTCCAGTCACTGCGGCAGATATTCAGCCGGACTCAAATATTGAGATCATTAATCCTGATCAATTGATTTGCACACTTGATCACGAAAAACGTTTTTTCGCTGAGCTTGAAATTAAAGTAGGTCGTGGCTATGTCCCAGGTGAGGACAACAAGAGTGAAGATGATCCTATCGGTGTCATCCCAATTGACTGTCTTTACAGCCCGGTTCGTCTTGTGAAATACAGCGTAGAGAACACTCGGGTTGGTCAAATGACCGATTACGACAAATTGATTTTTGAAATCTCCACTGATGGCAGAATAACACCTGATGACGCGATGAAGCATGCTGCTTCAATCCTTAAACATCACCTGGATGTGTTCGATAAGGTTAATGACGAAAGTGTAGAATTTGAAAGTGAAGGCTCCGAAGTTAGCGAAGAGCAGAACAAGCTTCGCAAACTGCTTAATATGAGCGTTAACGAAATCGAACTTTCTGTTCGTGCAGCTAATTGCTTGAATAACGCCAACATAACCACCGTTGGGGAGTTGGCGATGAAGTCTGAGCAAGAAATGCTCAAATATCGTAATTTCGGTAAGAAATCACTGAATGAAATTAAAGCCAAACTTGAGCAACTCGGTCTGTCTTTGGGAATGAAAATCGATGAGCGTCTCCTCGATTCTCGCATGGACTAAAAAGTAGTTTACTGATCATTCATAATGCGCCATTTAAAACATAGACACGAACTCGGGGTAAAAAAAGCCCACCGCCCGGCCCTGATGGCCAATCTTGCGATGGCCATCATCAAGGAAGGCCGAATCAAAACAACATTGGCAAAAGCCAGAGCACTCCGACCTTTCATTGAAAAGCTAATTACCTTGGCTAAACGGGGAACTCTTGCTGATCGTCGGTTGGCAAACTCTCGGATCCGCAACAAGGAAGCCGTTCAAATTCTCTTCAACGAAAAGGTTGAAGAGTTTAAAGATCGTCAAGGTGGATATACACGGATTTACAAAATTGGTAACCGTATAGGTGATGCTGCTGAAATGGCGCTCATCGAATTGATTCCTGCTGGTGACGAAGGTTACGGCAAGAAGCGGAAAGCTAAAAAAGCTGCCAAAAAACCTGCTGCGGCCAAGGCAGTTGAAGCGGTCGTTGCTGAAGAGGTAGAAACTTCTGAAAGTGAAGCCAAAGCAGAGGCCGTTGTTGTCGAGGAGCCAGAAGCTGAAGCCGAAGAAGCTAAAGTGGAAGAACCCGTAGCTGAAGCGGAGGTAACACTGGAAGCCGAAGCAGTGGCTGACGAACCTGAACCTGAAGCGGAGGAAGAATCCAAGAAATAACCTTGGAGATTTCCCACACCATCAACACTTTTATAACGCGCCTGAATTTCGGGCGCGTTTGTGTTTACAATGATACCCATTAGTTTGGCAGACGGATTTCTTATTTATCTTCTTTTAGGGATTGGATCTGTCCTATGCTTGTGGGTGTATTACGACATCCGAGATAAAAATTTATATCAATCAGAGCGCTCTAAGACAGTTTACCATTGTGTGAAATGTGGGAAAATTTACGCCGACAAAATGGGAGTTAAACAATCGAACTGTCCGCGTTGTGAATTCAAGAACACCCATTTACAATTTTGATTATGCCTGAAGTAGTTGCAGTCCTGGATTTTGGTTCACAATATACACAAGTAATCGCTCGTCGCTTGAGGGAATGCAAAGTTTACTCAAAGGTATATCCGTTCTCGACTACAGCCGAAGCACTCAAGAAAGATGGAGTTAAAGGAGTCATACTCTCCGGCGGCCCGTCCTCGGTTTATGCAGATAACGCACCCAAACCGGATACTGCCATTTTTGATCTAGGCGTGCCCGTCCTTGGTATTTGTTACGGGATACAATTGCTTGGTTTCCTTCTTGGTGGCAAAACGGAACACAGTGAAGAACGTGAATATGGTAAAGGAACCTTGGAGATCACCGGGGATAGCCCGCTTTTTCAAGGGATTGAAAAAACAATCCAGGTTTGGAATTCACATGGGGACAAGTTGACGGTGTTACCTGAAGGATTTGTTCCTGTCGCGAAAACTGAAAACAGCAATTTTGCTGCGATACAAAATTGTAAGCGGAATTTTTATGGGCTTCAATTTCATCCAGAAGTTTTCCATACAGAACAAGGAACGGATATCATCCGGAATTTTGTATTTTCGATCTGCGATTGTACCGGCGATTGGACGATGGAAAACTACATTGAAAGCTCGATTGCCACAATCAAAGAAACCGTCGGAGACAAGAAAGTAATTTTGGGATTAAGTGGAGGAGTCGACAGCTCGGTTGCTGCAAAATTAATTCACGAGGCCATTGGTACCCAGTTAACCTGTGTATTTGTGGACAATGGGCTGCTTCGCAAAAATGAACGGGAAGCGGTTGAAAAACTCTACGGCGATCATTTTCAAATCAACCTGGTTGTCTCAAAAGCAGCGGATTTATTTTTGTCGCGCCTTGCCGGGGTCACCGATCCCGAACAAAAGCGCAAGATTATCGGAAATACATTCATTGATGTATTCGAAGCCGAGGTTGAGAAAATAGGCGAAGTCGACTTTCTCGCTCAGGGAACTATCTACCCTGACATTATTGAATCGGTTCCTATTGACGGGAATCCTGCTTCTTTAATTAAGAGTCATCACAATGTAGGTGGTTTGCCGGAGCGGATGAAACTAAAGATTTTGGAACCACTCAACCAGTTGTTTAAAGACGAAGTTCGTGTATTGGGCAAAAGTTTGGGGCTCCCGGATAATGTGGTTTGGAGACAGCCTTTTCCAGGACCCGGCCTAGCCGTTCGTGTATTGGGTGCAATTACAGAAGATATCCTTAAAGTACTTCGTGAAGCGGACGCCATTCTTTTGGAGGAAATGAAATCGGCCGATCTTTATTATAAAGTATGGCAATCTTTTGCCGTGTTTCTGCCGGTTCGAACCGTGGGAGTCATGGGGGACGAAAGAACCTACGACAATGTGATTGCCTTACGGATCGTTGAAAGTGTCGATGCAATGACCGCAGACTGGGCACGGCTCGACCATGAATTATTGGGGAAGATCTCAAACAGAATCATTAATGAAGTTAAGGGGGTAAATCGAGTTGTGCTTGATATTAGTTCAAAACCCCCCAGCACGATCGAGTGGGAATAAGGAAGAATTGAGTTGAACATTGGAGGAGGAATAGAGTCCTATAGCGTTCTATTAATCTTATTCCCGTATGTATTTTTTATTGAAAAAGACACCTGTTCCGGAAAGTCGGTTTTTAAAGGTTTTGGCGGCCATGCTTGCATCCTTACTCTTCAGCTTCCAGAATCTTATGGGCACCCCCGACCCTGAAATTCTCGCAATCCTGGCAAAAGCCAGAAGCTACGTTGGTGAGGAATCTGTTCTCAATAATGTGAAGTCTCTGAGATTTATTGGAACCATAACAACCGCCAACGGTGAGGAAGGTGGAATAGAAATACATTTAAGGACCCCATATCAACAGCTACAGATCCTTTCTGGTAACGGCGTTGTTCAAGAGTTTGGATTAAACGACTATGAGGCATGGAAGAAAGTCTATCGTTCAGATAATCCTGAAGAATATAACTTAATCCCCTCTAATCCCGACCAGTTAAAACGGGTTCGGGCAAATACCTTTGAAAATCTTAAGTTCTTTTCCAGCGATTCAAATTACCAACGCAAACTTGAATACCTGGGGCGGGAGACTATTTCCGGTGAGTTGGTGGAGCGAGTGAAAGTTGTCTACGGATCGATGTATTATATTCGTAATTTCAAAGCTTCGACCGGCCAGTTAATTCTTACTGAAATTGAAACTGGCGAACAAATTCAGGAAAGTGGTGAAATAAAGGTGAGTGGCATCAAATTTCCCAAGACTTTAATTTCTTTGATTGATGGTAAAGAGGTCCACCGCATAAGTTTCGATTCCGTGGAGGTGAATCCTGTCTTTGATGATTCGCTTTTCGCTCAGCCTGCTCTTCCTGGGATAAGAAAAAAGTAAATGCCGACTTTCAAATATGGGGCAGCTGGTTTCTACAAGCGTTTGAAATCCTTTGCTGAAGATGCTGCGGGCTCTTCGCAGGTTGAGATTATCGTATCGGACATTCTCAAGGCTATTGAAACATCAGGGGACTCGGCGCTTTTCGAAATCACCGAAAGGCTGGATGGTGCCAAACTGAATTCCAAATCCCTTCGAGTAAGTGAAGCCGAATTGAAAGCGGGTGAAAAGAGTCTTTCGGCTAAGGATCGAAAGGCTATTCGAGAATCGATTAAGAATGTTCAGCTCTTTAACCATGAATCTCTACCCAAGAACTGGTCCAAAAAGAATCTACATGGGGCAACTGTTGGTGAGCGTTACTATCCTATTAGGCGCGTCGGGATTTATGTTCCCGGTGGTACGGTTCCTTTGGTTTCAACGGTAGTAATGACTACCACATTGGCCAGGATAGCCAAGGTACCTGAAATTTGCGTGTGCACTCCGCCCAATGTGGAAGGGGAAATCGCACCTGCCATGGCGGGCGTTCTGTCCATGTGCGAAATAAAGGAGGTCTATAAAATTGGTGGTGCCCAAGCTGTTGCTGCCATGGCCTACGGTACCAAATCCGTTTCACCTGTGGATAAAATCTATGGGCCAGGAAATGCCTATGTGAATGAAGCAAAGCGTCAGTTGTTTGGGAGAGTCGGTATCGATCTCCTTCCAGGACCAAGCGAGTTGATGGTGATTGCAGATTCGACTGCTGAACCGCGATTTGTTGCTGCCGATTTATTGGCCCAGGCTGAACATGGTTCCGGAAAGGAGCGTGTTTACCTTGTTTCAACTTCTGAGAAACTGATCGAGGCAGTGAATGGGTGTCTCAAGGAACAATTGCCAAGTCTTGGTCACAAAGATTCGATTTCAAAGGTGCTGAAAAAAAACTATGCTATTATTCCCGTGCCAGATCTTGATGCGGCCATTGACGTGGCCAATTTCATCGCACCTGAGCATATGGAATTACAAGTGGAACCGAATAAGATTTCCTATCTTTCAAACGCCATTACGACAGCTGGTGCTATTTTGCAGGGCCGTTATTCCGCCACTGCTTTGGGAGACTTTACGGCTGGTCCGAGTCATGAGCTCCCAACTGGAAGAGTGGGACGTTTCCTGAGTGGATTAACCATTGGAGATTTTTTTCGAAGAAGCAGCATTGTGCGGTATGAGCAAGCCCATCTCCAGAATGCTGCGGAAACCATAGAGGTTTTCGCGCGGTTAGAAAATCTCGACGCTCACGGAAGATCAGTATCTATTCGGGCAAAGTAGCGAGTTTAACCATTCGTTTTCATGAAACCGAATCCGTCAATATCAGACCGGGCGCTTGAGCATGTCCAAGCTATGGAATCCTATGTACCTGGTAAACAACCACAGGATACGGATTGGATAAAACTGAATACCAATGAGAATCCTTATCCACCGAGTCCACGCGTTGAAGCTGCGATTGCTGAAGTGTCCGGGGATTCCATGAGGAAGTATCCAAGTCCAATCAGTGCCAATTTACGCGAAAATCTGGCGCGGCATTTCGGATTACCAAATTCAGATTGGGCATTTGTAGGAAATGGGTCTGATGAAATATTGAATCTTTTAATGCGTGTGTTTTGCGGCGGGGAAAGAAATGGCGGCTACATGGTCCCGAGCTATTCCTTATATCCCGTGTTACTTTCAATTCAGAATGCAAAAGCGGTGCCGGTTCGTTATGATTCCTCAATGAGTATTCCGGTGGAGGCTGTCGCGACCTGTGGTGCAAATATTTTCTTTCTGACTTCTCCGAATGCTCCAACCGGGGTTGGCATTCCTTCCGAGACGATTCGCAGATTGGCAGAGTCTTTTCCAGGGATTCTGGTTATCGATGAGGCATATGCTGCATTTGCAGAAGAAGACGCGATCTCCCTGATCGAAGAGTTCCCATCTCTTTGTGTGACTCGGACCTTTTCAAAATCTCACGGTTTGGCCGGCGTGCGTATTGGATGTCTGTTGGGAAATCCCGAGATTGTTGAACTGCTCGACAAAGTTCGGGATAGTTATAATGTGAATCTTCTTTCCCAGGCCGCAGGTATCGCAGCGCTCTCCGACACCGATTATTACGAGGAAGTTATTGAGAAAATAAAGCGTACTCGGGATTTTTACGTCAACCTGTGGGACCGGAACGGTTGGAAAACCTATCCCTCTCAAGCCAACTATATCTTTACTGAACCAAGTAACTTTCGAGGTGAAAAAGGCCCTGAAGTCGCTAAATCCCTGTTTGACTTTCTGCTCGGGCGAAAAATTCTAGTGCGGTATTTTGGCAATGATGTGCTTACTGAATCTTTTCTTAGAATCAGTGTAGGTTCTGAGTCTGAAATGTTAACCTTAAATGAATCGATGGACCAATGGCAGAAAAACGCATAGTTTCTATCTCCCGAAAAACTGCGGAGACCGATATCGCATTGACGATAAACCTCGATGGAACCGGCGAGTATCAAGTGGATACGGGTATCCCGTTCTTCGACCACATGCTATGTCTGTTTGCAAAACATGGTTTATTTGATCTCGATCTCAAGGCTGTTGGGGATATCGAGGTTGATTATCACCACACCGTTGAGGATGTTGGTATTGTGTTGGGTGACGCCATCAAGCAAGCACTTGGCGAGAAGCTCGGAATTCGACGCTACGGATTTTTCATTCTACCCATGGATGAATCAATCGCACGTGTTACGATGGATTTGAGTAATAGGCCATTTCTGAAATACGATGTCCAATCCCCCACGAATTACATCCGTGATTTCAACATCGTGCTTATTCGGGAGTTTTTCCAAGCAGTAGTTAATAGTTTGAGTGCGAACATTCACTTGAAGGTTGAGTATGGAGATGAACCTCACCACATCGTGGAAGCTTTATTTAAATGCTTCGCCCGCGCTTTGGATGTGGCAACCTCTGTTGATCCCAGGACTGAAGGAAAGTTACCCTCGACTAAAGAAAAACTGACTTGAGGCGAAATTAGTGAAACCTAAATTGGCAGTAATCGACTACGGCATGGGAAACCTCCGTAGCGTTTCCAAAGCATTTGAAGTGTGTGGCGCAGACGTTAGCTTGGTAACTTCGCCTGAAGAAATCAAAGATGCGGCGGGCTTGGTCTTACCTGGCGTTGGGGCGCTCGGCGATTGTATCGCAGGGCTTCGAGCATGCCAGTTGGTGGATACCGTTAAAGGTTGGATCGCAGAAGACCGCCCGTTTTTCGGTGTCTGTCTGGGGTTTCAAGCACTTTATGATTTTTCTGAAGAAGGGTCAGTTGACGGATTGGGTGTTTTCCCCGGTCTGGTTAAACGGTTCCAACTTCCTAAAGAATATAAAGTTCCCCACATGGGATGGAACACGGTCTCTTTTAAGGATAGCAATGATCCAATTGTTGCTGGGCTTAAATCTGAAGAAGATCAGTTTTATTTCGTTCACAGTTACTTCGTTTCACCCGAAGAAGTGGGTTCAGCTTTCTTCCAAACCGAGTACGGCAGCAGCTTCGCGAGTGGGATAAAAGTCGGGAATTGTGTGGCTACTCAATTCCACCCAGAAAAAAGTCAGGCAAAAGGGCTGCAGTTATACGGAAATTTTCTGAAATTAGTTGAAAATACTTAATCTGTGTTGAGTATCTTCTTTTCTTTTTAGGAATCATTTTTATCAGCCTTAACAAATGTCAGAAACAGCGACAATTACCGTTGACGGTAAGGACTACGAATATCCCGTCATTTCCGGGACGGAAGGAGAAAAAGCGGTAGACGTACGAAAATTACGATCGAATACCGGTTACATAACGTTTGACGATGGATATGGTAACACGGGATCCTGTCTCAGCGACATCACCTTTGTAAATGGTGAGGCCGGCATATTACGCTACCGAGGTATTCCTATTGAAGAACTGGCTGAGCATTCCTCTTTCTTAAGTGTCGCTCATCTGGTTATTTATGGGCACTTGCCGACCAAAGAAGAATATGGCGTGTTCGCAGGAAACGTAAGTAATAACGCAGCGCTCCCTGAAAGTTTCAGGCATCATTTTTCCGGATTTCCCTCGGATGCACACCCCATGGCTGTGTTAAGTGGAATGCTAAATGCCATTGGCTGTTATTATCCGAAGATGACCTCAAATGATCGGGCCCGGGATCTTGAACATTTTGACCAGTCAGCCGCGTTTTTGATTTCCAAAGTGCGAACGATTGCCGCCATGACGTACCGCATGGGAGCTAAGCTCCCTTTCGTTGACCCACGGCTCAAGGCCGATTACGTGGAAGACTTTCTGCATATGATGTTTACCCGGGAAGATTCTGAGTACCAAACCTCTCCGGAAATCTCCAAGGCGCTAGACCTGTTTTTTCTGTTGCACGCCGATCATGAACAAAACTGTTCAACCTCGACCGTGCGCATGGTCGCCAGTGGCGGAGCCAATATGTTTGCTTCTGTTTCAGCGGGCGTATCTGCGCTCTGGGGACCGCTTCATGGTGGCGCAAACACAGCAGTAATTAAAATGCTGCAGACGATTCATGAATCCGGGGATGATGGAAGCAAGTTTATCGAAGCCGCCAAAACAGGCAAAGCGCGGTTAATGGGATTTGGTCACAGGGTTTATAAAAACTTTGATCCACGAGCTAAGATTCTGGGTAAAGCTGCTGAGGATTTATTGAGTAGCTTGGGCGAGCCGGACCCTCTGCTCGATATCGCTCGCAATCTGGCAAAAGCCGCACTCGAAGATGAGTACTTCGTTCAACGGAAACTCTATCCCAATGTGGATTTTTACAGCGGTATTATTCTCAAGAGTATCGGCATTCCGATTGAAATGTTCACGGTGATGTTCGCCATTGGCCGTATGCCTGGTTGGATTGCGAACTGGCGTGAAATAGCTCTTGGATCAAAACGGATACATCGTCCACGTCAGATCTACACCGGAAAAGTAGACCAGCATTTCGTCCCCATAGACGAACGCTGAAAGCAGTAAAGACCGAGACTACTCTTTCGGTTTTTTTGGCACCTTTTTCGGAGGCTCGTGCATCATTTCCTCGAACTTCAGACCAGTGAGTTTGGTAAGTCCAGATATGAGTTTCCAAAGTGCCAACATCATTATCACCGTACTCGGGACCGCGATAACCGGCCAACTTAACGCACTCATTTTACCTAGTTCTGCATTGAAGGCTGCCAGGTCACTCGCTGGGTGGGTGGTTACGATGATTCTTGCGAGAAAGTAATTCAGGATTCCACTTATTCCAAAGGAAAGAACCAGTAACCAATTGCAGTAAGCAAAAATCCTGTTGAAAGAGGGTCGGGTGTTTGTTTCATCCAGTTTTCTATCAATCAATTCAACATTCAGGATTTGGGGATTATATAGAAATGTTTTAATCAAGGGGCGTTTGGTTTTGAAAGTTAACAAAACCATGGTTCCAATAACCAAAGGTATGGAGGCTTCCTTAACTGCCAGCCAAAAAGGATCTACTTCAATCAATCCAAATGTGCCGCTCAGCCCAACGCTTATTATCCCAAGTACAGATACGAAATTTATCTGTTTCCTATTAAGAAGATCCCAGATTCCGTAACAAAGCGGGAATGAAAGTCCAACTATGAGCGCAATAACTGGGCCCAACCGATCGGGGCTGCTTAATTTGGTGAGGACAAACAACGGAATCGCAATGTTGAATGCCAGGCTCAGTAACAGATTTTCCCTTTTTTGTTGAGATTTGGGACTATGGTGTTCGGTCATTTGGGGCACAGTGTTAGTCCCTAAAAGACTTGGCAACCTCAATAAGACAGGCGTTTATTTGACTGCTTAATCTAATGTTTGCTATTGGATTATGACCTAGACTTCTAATTTCTCTTATGAAAGAAAAACGCCACTCTCCCCTTGATCGTGTTTTAGGTCAGTTGGACCATCTGGATGAGACCAACTTACAAAACCTGATCAATCGACTTGCTCAGGAGCGAGCCTTGTTTGAAGGCATATTTAATACGGTTCGAGAGGGAATATTAGTAGTTTCCCGGGAAGGCATCATTGAATATACGAACAAAGAGGGCATGAAAATTGTTGGACTTAAGGAATCAAATATTGGGTCAGCGATTTTGTGGAAATGGATTCCGGATTTGGCTCCAGTTATCAACATGGATGGAGAAGAGCCGATCTTTGCAGACCTTGCTTCGGTGACTCGTGAAATTGAAATGACTTATCCTGATCATCGATTTGTTCGAGCCTACATGGTCCCTTTTGAAGGATTTCAGGATATGGATCCACACTTTGTTGTCATCCTCTCGGATATAACAAAGGATGTCATGTCGACGGAGGAAAAGATCGAATCCGAAAAAATATCCTCTATCTTTCTTTTAGCTGCGGGCGTAGCCCACGAGTTGGGAAATCCTCTAAATTCTTTAACCATCCATTTGCAACTCATGGAGCGGCAACTGGATCAGATCCGGGATGAGAAAGTTCGAGCAAAACTGGAGCGGTCTCTCAAAATTTGCATCGGAGAAGTTGAGCGCCAGGATGGAATTATTACCCATTTCCTTGAGGCAATTCGTCCTTCCCCGCCGGATTTCCAGGACACAAACCTGACAGAGGTTCTGGAATCCGTTCTTCAAGTACAGGAGCAGGAACTGCTCAATTCGAAGGTGACCGTTGAAATGGAAATCGGAGATGAAGCACCGGTGATCGCTGGGGACATGAACCAAATGAAGCAGGTGTTTTTTAATATCATCAAGAATGCGAGAGAAGCGATGAAAGAGGGCGGGACATTGCAGATTCAAACTCGCTCGGATGATGATTATTTTTATGTTATTATTGCAGATTCAGGTGAAGGCATTGAGAAGGAAGATTTAGCCAGCGTGTTCCAGCCATACTATTCAACCAAGGATTCGGGAAGCGGGTTAGGTCTGATGATTGTGAACCGTATTTTACGGGATCACGGTGGCCAAGTAGGCATTGACAGCAAACCTGGCATGGGCACGGTAATTTCTCTAAAGTTTCCTAAAAAACATCGACGGATTCGGCTTTTGCCTCAATCCGAATAAACGGTTCAATCCGCACGTAGAATTATTACTTATGCCTGCTTCCATTCTCATAGTAGATGATGAAAAACACACGCGGGAAGGCCTGCAATTCGCTCTGGAGGATACCTACGATGTATACTTGGCGAGTGATGCGGATCAGGCATTTAATCTCATGGACAGTGAACCATTCGATGTCGTACTCACTGACTTACGAATGTCGGGGAAATCCGGCCTTAAGGTTATTGATTACGCGCTTACATTACCGAAAAAGCCCGTATGCATTATGATGACGGCCTATGGGAATGTCGAGACAGCCGTTGAGGCAATGAGGCGCGGCGCCTTTGATTTTCTTACAAAACCGGTGAACTTGGAGCGGCTCGAAATTTTGATAAAACGGGCGCTAAACTCACGGAAAATTGAAACCGAAAACCACGAGCTTCATCAGCGTTTGGACACGAAGTTCAGTTTCAAGGGGCTGGTTGGAAATTCAGCTGCCCTGGCTGCGGTTATTGATCGGGTAAAGTTGGTAGCACCTTCCAGGGCAACTGTTTTGTTGGAAGGTGAAACAGGAACTGGGAAAGAGTTAATTGCTCAGGCCATTCATCAAAATAGTGATCGTTCCAGAAAGCCGTTTATTGCGGTGAATTGTGCAGCGCTCTCATCCAATCTCCTCGAAAGCGAATTGTTTGGCCATGAAAAGGGTGCATTTACCGGAGCCGTTGAAAAACGCATTGGGCGTTTCGAAGCCTCCAACGACGGCACCTTATTTTTAGATGAGATTGGAGAGATTGATGCCTCTATCCAGATTAAGCTTCTTCGTTTTCTTGAAACAAAAACGTTTGAGCGTGTCGGCAGCATCAAGCCTATTTCTGTTGATACCCGTCTCGTTTGTGCGACGAATCAAAATCTTAAGGATATGGTTGAGAAAGGAGAGTTTCGGGAAGATTTGTACTACCGGTTAAACGTAGTGCCCATTTTCTTACCGCCCTTGCGTGAAAGAAAAGATGATATTCCCTTGTTGCTAAATCATTTCCTCAAATTTTATGCGAAAGAAAATGGAGTTCCATTACCTCAACTTGACACCAGTGCGGTTCACGTTTTGCAGGAGTACAAATGGCCTGGAAATATTCGGGAGCTGAGAAATTTTGCTGAGAATACCGTAGTTTTACACCGAGGAGGAATCATTACCGAATACGATCTCGACAACAGGTTCAGGGAAGGCGCTCCAGTCATGGTGCATACTGAAGGTGTTCAATCGAACCTTTCGGTTGAGGAGAATGAAAAACATCTTTTGCGCAAAGCACTGACTCAAGTTAAAGGTAACCGAACAAAGGCTGCTGCATTGATGGGGATCTCTCGCAGAACACTCCATCGAAAACTTGTTCAATGGCCGGAGTTGGATACCACGGGGAAAGCAGGATCCTGATCGTCTTATGAATTGTTTCTTCAAATACATACTCAGGTCTGTTTTCCTGACAGGGTGTCTGGGTGTGATTTCCTTAAATGCAAATCCTGTGAGGATTGTTGGTAGTAACTTCGCGGGCAATGCGATGGGGGAAGCTCCAAACTCAGAAGAGAAAATGGGGACCCATTCCTTCCACTACCATATGACTGGCAGTTTAATCGGACTCATCAAACTTCAAGAAAATTTTGCCGACGTAGCCTTCGTTCTGCAAACAGCTGAAGGTTATCCGGCAATGGAAGGATTGACAACAATCCCTCTTGGATTCTGGGGAGTTTATTTTGCTGTTCAGGAAGAAAACCCTCTGAATGAAGTACCCACATCCAAACTCTCCGATATTCTCCAAAGGACCAAAGATGGATTGAAATCGGAATGGGGATCGCTACTTCCCGAACATCCGAAATGGGCCAATCGATTGATTTTTGTATCCTTCGACATTCGCGGAACCGATCCCTCTTATCCCATCTTATTGAATCGATTTTTCGAAAACGAAAATCCACAAAACTTTTCTTCGTTAGGTGATCAGCTTGATAATCCTTATCTTGCAGGAGCCTCAAATCTTGTTGTTATGTCGCGTCTTCCCGAACCCGGTAGAGGTCTGCGTGCTTTGTCTTTAATTGAAGATAATCAAAATGTCGGGTTTCCTCCATCGGGTGAAAATTTGTTTTTCGGAGACTATTCTTTGAAGACCACGTTATACCTGGTTGTTCGGGATTCAAGTGATCCAGGTGTTCGAGCGTTTGTTCGGGATTTCTTCGAGAAAAATCGGGTCAATTCCCTTCGTATTGCCGGCTTGATCGATGTCCCACAAAACATACAAAAACAGGTTCTTTTAGAGTTTGACTTGGATTTTTAATTTTCGCTTACTCGGCAACTTCTTTTTTGCGGGCGTAGCTCAGTTGGTAGAGCACAACCTTGCCAAGGTTGGGGTCGTGAGTTCGAATCTCATCGCCCGCTCCATTTAATTTAATGGAGAATTTCCAAGAAAGAGAGTTTCAATTCTCTGCCCCTAGGTAGAGTTTTTTTTATGCACATGGAATCTTTTCTCCACGAGTTTGTTGCCGAGCGATCTACGCTGATCCTGTTGGGCATTTTAGCAGTGATGCTTTTCATCCTAGCCAAAGGTGCTGACTCACTTGTCGATAAGGCGGTGGAGATCTCTCATACCGCTGGAATTCCAAAGGCTCTCATTGGAGCAACCATTGTTAGTTTGGGAACCACACTGCCCGAGGCCTCCGTTTCTGTTTTAGCTGCTATTGAGGGTAATGCAGGTCTTGCTTTGGGGAATGCTGTCGGATCTATCATTTGCGATACTGGCTTGATATTGGGATTAGGAGCTTTGCTTAAGCCACTTCCGTTGGACCGACGGGTTGTAAATCGACAAGGTTGGATTCAGTTGGGGTCTGGAATTCTTTTAATACTGTTTTGCTTACCGTTTTCGCATATTAATCGGATCTTCGATACCGGAGGACAGTTACCTCGAATCGGTGGATTTATTTTTCTGATGTTGTTGGTAGCATACTTTTTCTGGAGCTATCTTGCTGCAATGAAGGCCGAGAATCGGGAGTCTAACGGGGCTGATAACGTTTTAACTTGGCAGACCATAAGCAAGGATCTGATCATTATGGGAGCGGCTATAGGAGCTGTCATTCTCTCCTCCAAAGTATTGATTGTTTGCGCTGAGGAGCTCGCTTATCGGTTGAATGTTCCCGAGAGTGTTATTGCAGCGTCTTTAGTCGCCTTTGGGACATCGCTTCCTGAATTGGTTACTGTTATGAGCTCCATTAAAAAGGGGCAGGGGGAGTTGGCTATCGGTAACATTATTGGGGCCGATATCTTAAATGTCCTTTTTGTAGCCGGGGCAGCAGCGGCAGTTACAACTGGCGGGTTGGAAGTTCCTCCGGACTTTTTCACAATTCACTTTCCGGTCATGTTGGGGCTTCTAATTGTTTTTCGAGTAGGAATCGTTGTTTGTAAGACGCATCTAAGTCGTCTGTTTGGCGGTATTCTTCTTGGGATTTATCTAACTTTCCTCGTAGCGAACTACTTTGTGTAATTGAGCACAAAAAAACGTAGCCCGAGTTGTGGCTACGTTTTTTGTTATGAATTCGACGCTGAGATGATCTAGGAGCTTAAATCTCGGCGACGAACAAGAACCATGATCCCTAAGAAGGTGGCGCCAATGACGCCATAGGTTGATGATTCAAGTGCGTGTGTGGCAAATTGGTAGCCTGAAGGTTCGCTCTCCTCTGAACGATTTGATGATGCTGACGAAAATATGTGAACCGTGCTTAGATCAACTGGTTCGGCAATTTTACTTAAAAGCGTAAGATTTGCACAAAGTAGAAGTGCGGTGAATAAGGTGAGCAGTTTCATAAAGCATTCTTTTTGGTTTATCATTTAATTTACAACTCATAATTAAGAGAAAAAATTATAGATCAAGTAAAAACATTAATAAAAAAATATAGAAACACTTAATTTTTGTGTTTAATTCGTTATTTATGGGTTCGGCTTAATTGAGCGTGAACAAGCCTTTGAGGGAATTAATACACAAAATAGCCTTATCATAGGGTAATTTGAGCTTGGGCTCTCAATCTGAAAAACTCCGGGTATGCTAAATCCAATAAGTCAGCCTTGGAATTTAGGCGTACAATTCCGTTGGGTAAGATGTATTTTGCCCTTTTTGGGGCAGAGTACCTGTAGAATATCGGAATATTTTACCTTCGAAATTTCGCAAAACGATTTCGTCATCGTTGATACACTCCACGTAATCTGGGTTGATTGGAATTTTTCCACCTCCTTGGGGAGCATCTATGACGTATTGCGGAATCGCGTATCCGGTTGTATGGCCTCGCAGACCCTGAATAATTTCAATACCTTTTTTTATATCTACTTTGAAGTGACTACTTCCGGTGATGGCGTCGAGTTGGTACAAATAATACGGTCGTACTCTCATTTGCAGTAAGCGATGAACGAGATCTTTCATGATATCCACCTCATCATTCACTCCTTTTAGTAATACTGATTGGTTGCCTAACGGGACGCCTGCACGAGCCAGCCTTCCAGTTGCCTCCTTCAGTTCCTCGGTGCATTCTCTCGGATGGTTTACGTGAATACTCATCCAAAGGGGTTCGTGCTTTAAAAATATCTCACACAGTTCGGGAGTTATTCGTTGAGGCAGAAAAACAGGAATTCGGGATCCAATTCTGACAAATTCTATGTGCTTGATCGCTTTGAGTCTGCTCAGCAAATAATCGATTTTTTTGTCTGATAGAAGAAGTGGGTCTCCGCCGCTTATAAGCACATCACGGATTTGCGGCGTTTTTTCTAAGTATTCAAATGCTTGTTCGATTTGTGGATAAAAGTCGTATCCCTGGCTGTTGCTTACCAACCTGCTTCGAGTGCAGTAACGGCAATAAGCGGCGCAACGATCAGTTACTAAAAATAATGCCCTATCAGGATAGCGGTGCACCAAACCGGGAACCACCAGGTGACTATCTTCCGCAAGAGGATCGAGGGTTTCCCAAGGTGCCACTGTCATCTCATTTTTTTGAGGAATGAGCTGTTTACGAATGGGGCAATCTTTGTCTTCTCGATCAATGAGATTGAAAAAATAGGGAGTTATCGCGAGGGCCAGTTTCTTGCTGGCGTATTCACAGCCTTCATCTTCGGCCTCAGTCAAGGTCATGTAGGATTCGAGTTGTTCCTTTGATGTTATCCTATTACGCAGTTGCCAGCTCCAATTATTCCATTGGTCGGATGGAGTATCTACCCAAAGTCCTTGTCCGCTAAACCAGGGTTGAGATTGGTGTGTTTGAGCCATAAATGTTGAGATATTCTATTTATTCGATAGCTGGGCAAGCCTTCTAAAAAATAATGTTAAACAAAACTAAGCCTGTTAGTGAGAAATTGATTGCAGACCTTACATCAGCCCTTTTGCTAGAGCGCTAATGTCAAAAAAGAGGACCGGTGTTTTAGCTTTCGAAGACGGCAGCGTCTTTCGGGGAATATCATTTGGCGCACAAAAAACTGTGCTGGGAGAAGGGGTGTTCAACACCAGTATGACTGGTTACCAGGAGATCCTTACTGATCCATCCTATTACGGACAAATCGTCACAATGACAACTCCCCAGATAGGTAACTATGGGATCAATCCGGGAGATGAAGAATCCTCGGGACCAAAAGTTGCTGGATTTGTTGTAAGGGATCTCAGTCCCGTGACCAGCAATTGGCAAAGCAAAGAGAGTTTGGACGCTTATTTGGCTCGAAATGGAATTCCGGGAGTATCTGGAGTAGACACGCGAACCATTACCAAGCGGCTTCGTGTACATGGTGCGCTGAAATCGTGCATATCGACTGAAGATATCTCCGACGAAGAAGCGGTTGAAAAGGCCAGAACCTGGGGTGGATTGGTTGGCGCGGATTATGTAAAAGAGGTGACCTGCAAGGAGGCATTTTTCTGGGATTCAGAAGGATTGGAAAAAACTCCATTCACTGTCCCGGGTACATTGCTTGAGCCGCCGGTTTTGGAAAGACCCCAGTTCCGTATAGTGGCATTTGATTTGGGCGCGAAGTATAATATCTACCGCAAACTTAGATACCACGGTTTTGAAGTGGAAGTTGTTCCAGCATCCACCTCTGCGGAGGAAGTTTTGGAGCGTAACCCCACCGGACTTTTTTTATCCAATGGTCCGGGTGATCCAGCGGCGGTGACCTACGTTCATAAGACAGTTGCAAAGTTGATTGAAGTATTACCTACGTTTGGGATTTGCCTGGGTCATCAGATGCTTACCCATGCCTTGGGAGCTGAAACATTTAAACTGAAATTCGGGCATCGGGGTGGAAATCAACCGGTGAAAAACCTTGAGACCGGTAAAGTCTCAATCACTTCCCAAAATCACGGGTTTGCTTCCACTAAGGAAGATTTGGAAAATCGCGGCGCCATTGTTACAGAGATAAATTTGAACGACGAAACGGTCGAAGGCTTACGACATAAGGATCTTCCCGTTTTTTCTGTTCAATATCATCCGGAAGCTTCTCCTGGCCCTCATGATTCGGATCCGCTTTTTGATGATTTTTACCAGCTGGTTTCCAAGCTTAGCTAAAGCAATTCTTCGAACCGCTCTGAATCTGAGCTGGTATCGATTCCGATCGATGGGTCAGAGGTAATATCAACTTCAATTGAGTATCCATTTTCCAAAACTCGAAGCTGTTCCAGCTTTTCTAATTCTTCCAGTCGACCCTTGGGCATTAATGAGAACTTCTGCAGAAATTCTGCTTCATAAGCGTACATGCCCAAATGGCGATAACAGAGATGGTGACTCAGGTCGTTGTTACTTGGCTTCCCGCTTTTTTCTCTAAAAAAGGGGAGGGGAGATCGTGAAAAATAGAGTGCTTGGCTGTTCTGGTTTAACACTACCTTCACTTGATTGGGATCGGCGAAATCCTCGGGATTCAAAAATACTGTCGCCAAGGTGCTCATTAAAGCTCCTCTTTCAACCATTTGTATTAGCTTACGAATCTGATCCGCCGTAACCAGAGGCTCATCTCCTTGGATGTTAACTACATATTTTGCCCCAATTTCCCGGTTCGCTTCAGCAATACGATCAGTTCCGCTAGAATGAGTTGTAGATGTCATTATGCATTTGAAACCGTTTTCTAGAATTTCTTTTTCAAGTTCTGGGTCATCCACGGCAAAAATTAGTGGGATGTCGGGAGTCTGAGTACTAATTCGTTCTGCGACGTGCATAATTAGGCTTCTTCCTTGAATGGGATGAAGCAACTTTCTTGGAAACCTTGTGCTGGCAAGTCTTGCTGGAACTATGATGGCAGTTTGAATATCGTTTTCCATGGGTCTTTCTAGAGGTGGTGGCAATGTATTGAATTAAAAATAAGAAGGTTGGATAGTCCCAGAGCTTACAAATGATTACTTATAATAAATCCTGACAACTCATTAAGATATTGTAAGGGTTAATCGTGTAATGGATCATAACCAAGTTCCAAGACCAATGGGAATTTATTTTCAACACCGCTTAACTTATCGCTAATCCGCACCATGATATAGGGGTTAACCATTATTTATTTTGTCAGTTAAAGATGATCCTTGCTAAAAGCTCAGCTTTCTCTTTTTACCATACGCCTCAATTTCATTCAGAAGCCCGACTTGAACAAAAATCGATTTCTCGATTCGGGCTAAATCCCGCACACTATCCCAATTTAACTGCATAATTACTTATTGAACATTAAGGATAATTTAAGCTCAATATTTGTTCATTATTTTTCTTTAAAAAAATCTATACATCGAATGGGTTTTTACTTACCTTCGATTTTTTTTCACTTCTTATGACCAGGAAATTACTCGCGATAGCAACAATTACCTTAGCCAGCTTTACAACGTTTAGCTGGGGACAAAATCAACTAGAGGAAACCCGAAACGTGTTCCAAGAACTCGTGAATTCTCGCCAAAAAATTGCTGATGAACAAGCTCTCTGGCGTGTGGGAAAGCAATCCTTACTCGATACAATCGATCTTCTTAATCTTGAGATTGAACTTCTTGAAACCAGGATTGAAGCAACTGAGGCTGAATCAACCCAAGCTGAAAGGGATCGCATCCGCCTCAACGGCGAAATTGAGGAATTAAAGGAAGCTTCAGCAGTAATCGCGACAGTGATTCGGAGTTTAGAAGAGCGTATTCTTAAGTTAGTCAACGCACTTCCGGCCGACCTTAAAAGTAAGCTGGAAAGTTTGATCGGTCGGATTCCCGACAGAAATACTCCTGAAAGTAGAATTCGTGCCAGCTTAGGAGAACGTATGCTCAATATCGTTTCTTTGCTCGACCAACTTGAGGTCTTCAATGGTGCCATACATGTAATGAGCGAAGGCCGCAAAGAAAACGGGATAGATATCACTGTCCAAGTTATTTACATAGGGTTGGCTCACGCTTACTACGTGAATGTGGAACAAGGCGTAGCGGGGGTTGGGTCAGTTAATACGGAATCCGGATGGACCTGGACAAAAGATGATTCTCTGGTCGAATCGGTCTCAAAAGCTATCAAAGTATATCAAAATGACATTCCGGCAGAGTTTGTGGTTCTCCCTGTAGGTAATTAGTCCACATCCAATCAGATAAATTTACTCACTCTTTCTCGCATGAAAAAACTCATCGCCTCATTCCTCCTAATTGGATTAACTGCACTTCAGGGGCAGACCTTCGAACAAGTGGCCGTTTCTGTAAAAGAAGATATTACAGCTTCCATTAATCAGCTGGAAACTCTTAAAGAACAAACTGTCAAAGAACGTCAGCCGTTACAGGCTCAGGAAAGCCAATTGAAAGACGTTGCATTTGGTCTGAGATCTGAATTGGACCGAATTCTCCGCCGTAGGGATAACACAGACCGTGATTTAAGTTCATTGCAAAACGAGGTCAAATCCCTGAACGATCTCAATGCTTATATCACCAGCCTTATGGGTGAGTTCATTCGCGCCTTTGACAATCGCCTTCACATTAGCGAGCTGCAACTTTATTCAAAACTGGTTGAAAACGCCAAACTTACAACCGAAGACATTAACTTGTCGGCTGCTGAACGATTTGCCACACAGCTTGAAGTTATCGATACCGCCGTTTCGCGTATGGAAAATCTTATAGGTGGCCATCAATTTAAAGGAAAAGGAGTAATTCCGGGCGGGTTACTAAAGGACGGAACCTATTCAATGATTGGACCAGTGGTCTATTACACCCGGCCAGAAGACAATGTGGCCGGACTTGCTAATCTTGAATTTGGTTCATCACAGCCGTCGGTTGTGAGCACTGGTGAATTAACTGACGCTGTGATTGCCAGCTACGCCCAATCTCAATCAGGCCAAATCGTTCTAGATTCTACTTTGGGAGCTGCCATTCAAATCCTCGCCGCTCGTGATACTGTGTTAGAAGTTATTAAGAAAGGTGGTCGCACGATGTACTTCATTTTAGGTATGGCAGGCCTCGCTCTTTTGATTGCTATTTTTAAATTTATCGAAATCTCAGGCGTTCGCCGTGCACGGCCTAAGGACCTTGCTTTCATTATGGAAGCACTCAGCCAAGGAAAACCGGAAGAAGCACTACAATATGCCCAAAAGATTAAAGGACCTGTCGGCGCTTTGCTCAAAGCAGCGGTTGAAAACTACGACCGTGACAAAGGGCATGTTGAAGAAGTACTTTTTCAAAAGCTTATCGAAGCGCAGCCTCGTTTGGAACGTTTTCTACCTTTCATTGCGGTAACAGCCGCAACTGCGCCACTACTTGGACTACTTGGAACAGTGACGGGTATGATCAAAACGTTTCAATTGATTACTATTTTTGGCACAGGTGATGCAAAATCACTCTCGACTGGTATTTCCGAAGCTTTGATCACAACTGAGTTTGGTTTGATTGTGGCTATTCCCGCTTTGATCTTTCACGCACTTCTTTCAAGAAAAGCTAAAGGTGTCGTTAGCAGTATGGAACGAACTTCCATCGGCTTCATAAACGGAATGCCCGGACGCAAATAATAACTTGGTCATCTCAATCGTTACTTAATAGGAATGAAAAATCGTAAATCATTATCCGGTGGAGACGACACCAGCCAAATCAACATCTCCCCGATGATTGATATGGTCTTCATCCTGCTCATATTTTTCATTGTGACAACTGTCTTTGTTGAAGAATCGGGTTTTGCTGTCGATCGACCCAACCCGGTTGCTGAGCCAGAAGAACAAGATGAGGAGAAGGAGTCAGTTAAGCTCAGCGTGGATAAGAATAACCAGATTTTCTACAACGGCGAAAAAATTGATCGTGGATCTATTCGGCCGAAAGTAAGTCAAGTTTTACAAGCTAACAAAGAAGCGCCAGTAGTGGTTGAAGCTCAAGACGCTGCCCTTGCGGGGCTTGTTGTAATGGTTATGGATGAAGCCCGATTAGGAGGCGCCGAAGTAATCAGCCTAACTTCTGCCCCTGATTAAATTATGTTACAGATGCTCATTTCGTTGAGCCTGGAAATAAGAAAATGAATTTCGATAAACAAACAAATTTAAACAAGTGGTCCCAAGTGCGGGATCAGTCGCTTTCACTTTAAGACGATAACTCTTAGTTCACATGTTACGCCAAATCAAAAAATCCAAAATAGTCACTATCTTCCTGCTTGCCATAGGCAGTTTGGGGTCATCCATTTCCTATGCTCAGGTTCCCGATGCAAACTTTTGGAGCGATCCAGAATTCCTAGACCGCTTTCTCGGAACCATGTCTCCTCGGATAACCGTAGAGCCCAGGTTGGGACCAGAGGATAAGACTTTTTTGGAGGAAGAGTTTCTTCCGGTCATTTTGACTGACAAAGTAGCTGCCCAGGCAATGTTGGTTGAAAAGACTAAAAATCCTGATTCAAATGCAACTTACAGCATGATCTTGGCTAATATGTATTACCAGGGTGGGCAACTTCAACAAGCGGTCAGGAGTTACGAAGATGCTATTAGTAAACACAAAGACTTTGCCCGCGCACACGAAAACCTTGGATTCCTTTATTTCCAATTAGGAAACAAAGAAAAGACGCTTGAGCATTTCACCTCTGCGGTAAAACTTGGCGCAGTTGACAAGAACATATACGCAATTTTGGCGTATCTATTCTTTGAGAAAGAGCAATTCATAGCTGCTGAAACCTCTTACCGGTCTGCTTTAATTTACGAAGTAGAAAACGAAGATTGGGAATATGGATTGGCAAAAAGCATTCTATTCCAGCGGAAGTTCCAAGATGCTGCTGGATTATTTGATCGGTTAATAACCGGCGCACCCGAACAAGCAGAATATTGGAGACTCCAAGCAGATGCTTACATTGGTTTGGATGATATGCTTTCTGCAGCTTCCAACTATGAAGTTCTTCGTCGGATGAAGAAAATTACTGCGGAAAACCTTATTACCTTGGGTGATATTTATGTGGAACATGGATTTATTGAAGCTTCTCTCAGCGTTTATAAAGAAGCAATTCAGCAAAAAGGCCGATTGAATGTTGAAAAACCGATTGCAGCTGCGGCTACCCTTATCGAAGCTGGTTTCGTCGATGCGGCCTCTGAAGTTTTAGCAGAAATTGACAAAACTTATGGCGGTAGCCTCGACAGCAAGCTGTCTTTTCAGGTTCGTAAGCTAAAAGCCAAAATCCAGGCAGAATCTGGTCAAGCATCCGCCGATATTATTCCCGTATTGGAGGAAATGGCTTCCCAAAACCCATTGGATGGTGACGTGTTGATTCTGTTGGCCGATTATTATTCAACAGCAGGAAATTTTGAAAAAGCTGAGTTTCTCTATGAACGAGCACAAAACATTGGACGATTTGAAGACAAAGCCCTTTTTCACTATGGCAAAGCCTTAGTTGCAAAAGAGAAGTATCGTGATGCACTTCGGGCTATTGAACGTGCACAAGATATCAATCCGAAAGACCATGTGGAAGAATACCTCAACGGAGTCCGAAACGTTGTTCGTGCTGTCCGAAACTAATTTAATTTATTCACCTTTAAAAATAATACCATTTTCTCCCAGTTCCCAGAAATGACACCGACCATGAAGAAAAGAATTCCACTGTTCGCTTTGATAGCCTTTTTAGGAAGTATCTCCCTCGCCCAAGGAGCCGAAGTATTGACCAATGCTCGCAGTACTCTGCAAAAATGGGTCGAGACGCGGCAAATCATCGCTCAAGAAAAAACAACCTGGTTGGCTGAAGAAAAGACCCTTCTCGACAATATCGAGTTTATTAAGATTGAAATAAAAAATCTTGATGAGGCGATAGCTGCGGCGAACACGGACATTGGAACCCAGGACAACACGCAAAAGGAACTGCAGGAGGATATTAAGGCTAATGAAGAAGCCCTTGCAGTTATCGAAGCTGCGGTTCCCACCTTTGAAAAAAAGATCGTAGAACTAGCTACTATATTTCCTGCGGTGTTTCTGCAAAAAGTTTCTACTCAGCTTCGTCGAATTCCTGATCCGAGTTCAGGTCGTGTCCTAAACGTCTCTGTGGAAGATAGAATTCAAAATGTAATTTCCATTCTTAAGAATATTGAATACTTTAATAGTATTGTTACTCTGAGCAGTGAACTTCGTGAGTCGGATGGAGAAATATCAGAAGTGAAAACAATTTACGTTGGATTTGGTCAGGCCTACTTCGTGGATGAAAATCAAACGACTGCAGGATATGGATACCCCGTAATCGGAAAAGGTTGGGAATGGGTGGAAATGCCCGAGATTGCTAAAGCGGTCCACAACGCAGTTCTAGTCGCCGATAATCGGCTCCCCGCTGTTTTCGTAAATGTGCCTGTGGCCATCCAACAATGAAACAAGAAAGAGTAAATCTAATGATTTTCAAAAAACAAATTTCTATGAAAAAACTTTTTATTCTTAGCCTACTCATTCCTGTGTTATCGCTGAGTGCTCAAACAACTCGTTATGACACCGCCGCCAAAACAACTGAAGCCGATCTGGAACGTGCGCTTATTGAGTTAACAGAGCTAAGAAATAAAATTGGTGCAGCCAAGATACCGATGGCGAAATCTATTAACCAACTCGAAGACACAAAGATCGTGTTAACTGCTGAACGGAATGATGCAGTTGAAAGAGCATCTGGTGGAAATCGTAAAAAGGCTGAACTTCAAGAGAAGCAAGCAGCTTTGGTGAAACAAACCGATTATCTCTATACTGCCCTGGGTAATTATATTTCTGAGTTTGCAGCCACGGCGCTTCATGTGGGTGAAATCCAACTCTACACCGACGTTGTTAAAGCGTCGAAAGTCGAGACAAACGACGCTTCGTTGAAGGATAGATTACAACTTCAAGTGAATGCATTGAATGCCTCTTTTGACCGTATCTTCAAGGCAGTTGGTGGTTATACCTTCAAAGGAAAATCTGAAATTGCTGGTGGTGAAATCATCGATGGAGATTACGCGATAATCGGTCCAATTGGTATGTTTACTGGTAATGGCAGAACCGGGTGGGTTGAGTTAAATCGTCAATCTGCAGGCCCCAGACAGAAACTAACGGATAAAGTTGTGGTGCCTGAGGCCCAAATGGCCGAGGTTACTTCAACCGGCTCCGGCACTCTTTTCCTGGATGCAAAACTAGGTCAGGCGTATGATATTTTAGAACTCGAGGAAACCCTTGTTGAGCATTTCAATAAAGGCGGATTGGTCATGTGGCCGATTCTGGTCCTGGCCACAGCTGCTTTCATTGTATCGGTTTTCAAGGTAATCGAGATTGCTGCTGTAAAGAAGGGTAATCCCAAAGATTTAGCTGTGATTCTGGACCACCTCAACAATGATCGCAAAGAAGATGCTTTAGGATATGCCAGAGGCGTTAAAGGACCGGTGGGTGAAATGTTAACGGCCGCTATGGAACATATTGATTACTCCGAAGATTTGATCGAAGAAATTCTTTATGAGAAAATGCTTAACACCCAACCGAAGTTAGAGCGATTTCTGCCTTTTATTGCCGTTACCGCTGCTACGGCTCCACTGCTTGGTCTGCTGGGAACTGTTACCGGTATGATTAATACTTTCAAATTGATCACGATTTTCGGAACTGGAGATGCCAAACAATTGTCTACCGGTATTTCAGAAGCACTTATTACTACAGAATCCGGATTAATAATCGCAATTCCGACACTCATTGCACACGCAATGCTTACCCGAATGACCAAAAGTGTTCTTGGGAGTATGGAGCGAACCGCGCTTGGTCTCGTTAACGGTCTTCCAAAGAAAAACTAATCCAAAATAATAATGCCTGTTTTTGGACAAATAAATATTACCTTCGAAAAAGTATCAGCGGTTTGGCTCAGCGGTGGCTGGGTGATGATTCCGCTAGTATTTCTCGCATTCATAATCTTTTTTACCGCGATGGAACTTATTCTGTTCTTCCGACGTGGGAATCATACAAAAGTTACTGAAGCTTCCTATGATAAATGGATAGACGATCCTTCTCAAGGAACAGGCCACGTCGGAGAAATAATTAGCTACATTAAAGAAGAGAGCGGAGGGGATCCTGATGAAGTTAGAAATCGCTTCATGGAAATATCTATCGCTTCACTGCCTATAGTAGATGCTCGGCTAATGTTTCTTAATATCCTGGTTACGGTTTCTCCGCTAATGGGCCTACTTGGAACAGTCATTGGGATGCTTTCTACATTTAAAGCGTTGGCGAGTGGTTCAGGTAAAACCATCGATTTGGTCGCTGAAGGTATTTCAGAAGCACTTATTACCACCCAAACCGGACTGGTTATTGCCATTCCAGGTTATCTTCTCGTTTCACTTATTCAAAAGAAACGAAATCAATATTCTGCTTTCCTTGTGCATTTAGAAAGTTATATGCTCCAAAAACTGCAAAAAACCGAGACCACATCATTTAATTCTTCCACCGTATAGCACCATGGGCGGCCGCAAATCACTAGCTGAAAACGAAGAGTTAAGCGAAATCAACATTTCGCCTATGATCGACATGGTCTTTATTCTCCTGATTTTCTTTATTGTAACCACTGTATTTGTACAGGAACCCGGCGTGGATGTTGAAAAGCCTTTAACTGCTACTTCCGATCGATTGGAAAAAAATTCCATTTTGATTGCTATCACTGGAAGCAACCAAGTTGTTTATGGAGGTAATGAAGTCGGAATAACAGGAATTCGTTCCATCGTTCGCCGATTAAATACTCGTAACCCAATGCCTGTAATTCTTCAGGTAGATAAAAACGCAAGTACGATAACTGTTATTCGAGTTATCGATGAAGCTAAAATGGGTTCGGCCAATAATATATTTATTTCTTCGGATATGCGTTAGAAGGATTTCGTAACTTATTTAAAACCCCAAATAGCCATGAAAAAAGTATTCTCTTCAAATTACCAAGGCGGTTCCTTACCGATATCGTTGCCATCGGGAATCATCATTACTGTTGTTTTATTTGTTTCACTGACTCTTACCCAAATATTATCCAATCCATTAGATGCTTTAAAGGATGACGAGGGTTCAAGTGTTCAAGTGCAGCCACCACCACCTCCACCTCCTGAGATCCCTGATCCACCAGAAGAGGAGGAGCAGGACGAAGAAATTGAAATGAAAAAAGAGAATCAGCAATTATCTCTGGATCAGATCAATATGGCCTTGAATGCAGGCGACGGAGGAATGTCTTCGAACGGAGTCTCAGTTCAGGTATTCGATATCGCCGATAATTTTGACGATATGATTTTTGAAATTTCCGACTTGGACCAAGCACCGGTCCCTTTAGTGCGGATTGCTCCCGTTTATCCTCCTGAATTGAAACGCAATCGCGTTCAAGGAACGGTAAACGTAGTATTTATCGTAGATGAATTAGGAAACGTAAAACGTCCTAGCATCGAGAAGTCTTCGAATCGTGAATTTAATGAAAATGCGCTTAAGGCCGTCCGTCAGTGGAAATTTGAACCTGGTGAAAAGGACAACAAGAAAGTGAAAACCCGAGTGAGGTTGCCTTTATCTTTCACTCTTCGTCGCTAAAAAATAAATGAAATCTTTTAATCTCTATCTGCGTATTCTCGCATCTATGTTTGTTGTCGCTGGTGTAACCATTCCAGCCTCAGGCGAATTAGACATGCAGTTTTGGAAGAAACCTGGCTATTTTGATAGTTATTATGCGGATCTAAATGCGGTAGAAGCCAAAGTACCCACCATCAAAACTGATGAGAAGGAAGTCCTGGAGCAATATTCTGCCCTGAATCAGGATGAGGCTAGTAGCAAAAGAGCGTTGGCCTACCTGGCTTCGGTCATAACTCCACAAGCGAGTTCCGCCTTGGACTTCACACTGGGTCTTCACTATTACCGAGAAGATGATATTAAAAACGCTGCCATTTATTTCAAACGCGCGGTGGATAAGTGGCCCACATTCCAATCAGCGCACAGGCTTCTTGGTTATTGTCACCTTCAAACACAAAATTGGAAAGGTGCATCCGTTGCATTTTCAACTGCTACTTCCTTAGGTGAGGACGATGCCCGTACTTTTGGTCTTCTTGGAATGATTTATCTTAACCAGGAGAAAATGTTAGAGTCTGAAAGTGCCTATAAAAAAGCAATTGTCGCTGATCCTGAAACGCTCGACTGGTACAAAGGTTTGGCTTCTACGCTAATTCCTCAAGGTAAGCATTTGGAGTTAATATCCTTGTTTGAAGAAATGGTTGCTCGAGCACCTGATGCAGTGGCTGAAAAAGACTTTCTGCTTCTCCAGGCGAATTCTTTCATTGCATTGAACCAGACCCTCAAAGCCGCGGCAAATTACGAAATTGTTCGTCGCATGGGCTTGGGGAATTCTGATTCTCTTGGGAGGCTCGGTGATATTTACTTGAACGAAAATCAAGTAGAATTAGCCACTGGTGCCTACATCGAATCGATCGAACTAGATCCCGAGCAAAAACAGGATATTCCAGTTAATTCAGCGAATATAATGACGGGTCGAGGTTACTGGAAAAACTCAAAGGTTTTAATCGATGTTATTCGTAAGACTTTTGGTGAGGCGCTTCTTCCTGAAAACCATCTCATCCTTCTCCGCCTTGAGGCTCAAATTGCTATCGCTGAACAAGCTGAATCAACGGTCGTAATTGCTTACCTTGAAGAAATTCTTTCCCTTGAGCCGGATGATGGGCAGACCTTGCTTCTTTTGGCTAGATTTAGTGCTTCTGAAAAAGATATAGAAGAAGCAAGAAAGTATTTTGAGCTAGCTATGGAACTCGAAGATTTCAAATATAGAGCTCTTATTGAATACGCTCAGACTCTGGTTCCAGAAAAACTCTATTGTGACGCAGTCCCTTTATTGAGGGATGCCTTAGATATAGAATATACGGTTTCTGTTGAGGACTATTTGGACAGAGTCGAACGGGCCTGTCGTAATCAGCGTCTTGGTAGCCGCTAGTCAAACCTGACACATTTTAAACAACAAAAAGCCTGCCTCATTGAGGCAGGCTTTTTTGCAAATGTTATTGTGCCGGAACCTATTATTGCCCCAACTGATATCGTGAAAAACGACGGATCACAATGTTTTCACCTAATTGGCTGATCTTCTCATTGATGAGCTCTTTAACTGTTTTGGCTGGGTCCTTGATAAACGGTTGCTCTATCAAACAGATTTGAGAATAGAATTTATCGAGTTTACCTTCAACGATCTTTTCTACTGCTTGAGGTGGCTTCCCTTCGGCTTGTCCTATAGCGATATCCCTTTCCTGGTTAGTCAGTTCTTCCGAAACCTGTTCGCGCCTTAAGAATGACGGATTAGCTGCGGCGACATGTAAGCAGATGTCTTTCGCCAAAGCTTTGAAATCATCCGTTTTCGCCACGAAATCAGTTTCGCAGTTCAATTCGATCAAAACACCCACTTTACCTCCCATGTGAATGTATTGCTCAATGAGCCCTTCACTGGCGGCTCTTCCGGCCTTTTTCTCAGCAGTCGAAACACCCTTCTTTCGCAAAGCTGTAATCGCTTTTTCCAGGTCTCCTTCGCTTTCAACAAGAGCTCTTTTGCAGTCCATTAAACCCACACCAGTTTTCTGGCGTAAGTCGTTTACCATTGAGGCGGTTATTTGTACACTCATTATATTATCTATTAAAATTTGGTTTTAAGACTCTGAGCCAATTTCTCTTTTGGCATCTTGGTCAACCATGAGTTCAGGATCGATGGTTACCGTGATCTCTTCCATATTTTCAGCTGCCTCAGCTGCCATTTGGTCGGAATATGATTCCATAACCGTTTCGGTCACATAGGTCATTGGAGTTTTCCTTGATTCACGTTTAGCCAGGCCATTTTGCAGAGCTTCCAGGACTGTCTCGACAATGATACGGATAGATTTTACCGCATCGTCATTTCCTGGAATCGGGTAGTCAACCAAAGTTGGATCCGAATTGGTATCAACCAAAGCTACCACAGGGATTCCTAGGCGTTTTGCCTCTGCCACTGCAATGTCTTCGCGATTAATGTCGATAATGAACATCGCATCAGGCAATTCAGGCATTTCGAGTAAACCTTCGAAATTTCTGTTCATTCGGCTCATTTCGCGATGAATAGCGGCCACCTCTTTTTTCGGTAGCTTGTCCAGGCTTCCATCGGCTTCCATTGCCAGATATTTTTTATATTTAGCAATACTGTTCAGAATCGTTGGGAAGTTTGTCAGTGTTCCACCTAACCAGCGACTCACGCAAAATGGCATCTCACAAGCGGCTGCGGCCTCGCGCATAACTTCCTGGGCCTGTTTTTTTGTTCCAACCAACAAAACTTTGCCGCCACTCGCTACAATATTTTCAAGAAAAGCGGATCCTGCTTCCAGGCGTTCGAAGGTTTTACCAAGATCCATTATGCTGATCCCTTGGCGGTGATCGAACACGAATGGTTTGGATTTTGGATTCCAGCGTTTTGTTTGGTGGCCGAAATGGACGCCGGCATCGAATAGGTCTCTAACAGTTATATTCATAATAATTGCAGGAATCCTAATGTTAGTGGATTCCTTACTGAGCTTTTAAGGTTAATGTTGTCTTTCTCCAGAAGTGGAAAAAGTAGGCCAAGGTAGTATTTTGATTTGGAAAAGCAAGGTGTATTTTGGCTTTGAAATCCAGATATAGCGGGGCTTGGAATTAAAAATATGAAATGGCTGAAAAAAAGCCTTGAACCAATTGCGAATCTGAAAACTATTCGTCCTCTTTCCTTTGTTGCAGGGTGGAGCAGTCTGGTAGCTCGTCAGGCTCATAACCTGAAGGTCCTTGGTTCAAATCCGAGCCCTGCACCCATCGAGGCCTACCGGTTAATCCGGTGGGCCTCGTCCATTTCAGCTTCAGAGTTGAAACGGACCTTTTAGGTGGGAGAAAGTAGGACTAAGGTTCGAACCATTTCCATTGATCCTTTTAGGGTTAACCGCTTGTGTCTGCTTATGATAGCTGAGGAGTTATTTTCAATCCCCGACAATTTTCCGTTCAAATCCTACTTTGGAGGGGATGATACTCCCTGGTCTTGGGTGGGTCAAATTCGGCTTGCCTTGGAAAGCTCGGATTTCGTGGCTCAGATTCCGATTCCCGCTTCTATTCCTCCGGGTGTTGTTATAGAAGGAGCTGTTTTTATAGATCCATCGGTTGTTCTCAGTCCAAATGTAGTGATTCAAGGTCCTGCGTATATCGGTGCAGGCACAGAGATTCGCCCGGGTGCATTTATTCGGGGTAATGTAATTGTTGGTGAGAATTGCGTTTTAGGGAATTGTTCTGAATTTAAAAACTGTCTTTTACTCAACAATGTTCAGGCACCCCACTATAACTATGTGGGAGATTCTATTCTTGGAAACGGAGCTCACCTTGCCGCTGGAGTTATTTGTTCAAACCTGAGGCTGGACCAAGCCAACGTTCCAATCAAACTCAACACAGGGCACGTTGATTCAGGACTTAGAAAACTAGGAGCTTTAGTTGGAGATGAAGCAGAGATTGGCTGCAATACCGTATTGAATCCTGGAGCGGTTCTTGGAAAAAGATCGATTGTTTATCCTTCAATGTCTTTCGATGGCGTCCTTGAGGCAGATTCCATTGCTGCCGTAAAACAAGAAATGCGTATCATTAAGCGCCGTTAAGCTTCTTAACTACAGAATCGAATAGAGCCGGAGTTGCTGCTATCGAAGAGTTCCAATGGTCTTCTCCCCCTTGCCAATTTCCAATTCGGGCTCCCGATCCGCGTATAACAGGTATCACAGGTAAAACATCCCAAGGATTCATAATGGGATCGAGCATGACATCAGCCTGTCCAGTTGCTACTAAAAGATATCCGTACCCGTCTCCCCAGGTTCTAAATAGTCGGGCTGTTTTTACCAATTTCGTAAAGGCTTCACCATCCTGATATTGGTCAGCTGTTCTGATACTCGAGGCCAGCACCGTCGCTTCTTCCAGTTTATCGGTCGTTCTGCAACGTACGCGGTCACCATTCAGAGAAGTCGTTGTATTATTACCAATACAGCTGAGGCCGAGAATGGGTTGGTGGATGGCGCCTAGAATGGGGTCGCCTTTGTAAAGGAGTCCCACAAGGGTCGTAAAAAGCGGTGAACCTGTGATGAAGGCCTTGGTCCCATCGATTGGATCAATCACCCAGGTATACTCTGATTCTTCGTTTTCTTGGCCAAATTCTTCCCCGATTATTCCGTGATGGGGAAATTCTTTTTGTATCAGATTTCTTATGCACTCCTCTGCTTCTTTATCAGCCTTGGTAACTGGTGAGTTATCCGACTTGAGGTCCACCGAATACTTCCGATTGAAAAAGTATGGCTTTATGATCTCTCCACTTTGAATGAGGAGCTCTGACAGAAACGGCAGGAAAGAATCGGTATTCATCTTTGAGTTGGCTTTATGTCTTCTTTCTCATTTCTTGGGAAGCAAAGAATGATTGAAGACATTTTAGAAACCCCGAGGCCATGGCATAAGCATGCGATCCATTGTTTGGATTTTGAAGGAAGTCGTCGAAGCGGCATTGTTGAATATGGGTTGGTGACAATTCTTGATTTGGAAGTGGTGGCAATGGAAACCAGGCTCTGCCAAGCCATTGGGCCTATTCCAGAAATGGAGGCCGCTACTCACCAAATCCGTCAAACGGATGTTGAATTGAGTGACCCTTTTTCGGAATCCTGGAATTTATTCAGGGACAAACGATTGGAGGGACCTTTTGCAGCACATCATGCGGGAGTGGAGAATGGATTAATTAAATCTGTATGGCCTTTCGTTACTCAATGCCCGAATTTTATTACAGGTACCCTGGATGTAGATTGGGGACCTTGGCTAGACACCTGTGCATTGTATAGAGCTTTATTCCCAGATCTAGAAAGCTACAATCTTTCTAAGCTCATCTCGAACTTTGACCTTAATGAAAAACTGGAAGCTCTGGCTCAGCGATTTTGCCCCGAATCCAGAAATTCCTTTCACTGCGCGCCATACGATGCTTTGGCCTCTTCCGTCTTAATTCTTCAACTTCATACTTACGATGAACTAAGGGCCCTTACCCTGGAGCAACTTCTTAAATGGAGCCAGCCCGGCAAAGGTGGAATAACCGACGGGAATCAATTGGAACTACTCTGAGCTGGTGTCTTCAATCGCCTCTGTGGTTTCGGCATCGTTTTCTTCTTCATCTTCTTCTTCTTCCTCGTCGATGTCATCAGTTTCAACGACCTCAGCAATCGCGACTATTTTATCATCCTGTGCAAGATTCATCATTCGAACGCCTTGCGTAGTTCTTCCGATTACGCGGACGTCCTTGACCGGAGATCGAATGGCTTGACCGCTTAAAGTTAGAATCATGATCTCGTCGTCTTCCTTAACGGAAAGAGCTCCAGCGACACCATCTGTTTTCATGGCGATTACGCCACTTCCTGCACGGTTTTGCAGCCGGTAATCTTCAAAGTCACTTCGTTTTCCCTGTCCGTTTTCACCGACAATCAAAATGGTTGCCTCATTGTTAACGACCACAGCCGATTTAACATAGTCCCGCTTTTTCAATCGAATGCCTTTCACCCCTCTGGTGGCTCGACCTTGGTTCCGCAAATCGTTTTCATTAAAGCGGATCGACATACCATTGTGTGTGACAAGTAGAATTTCGTTTTCGCCATCTGTAAGGAGCACGTTGTTAAGTTGATCTCCCTTATCGATGTTGATGCCGATTAGGCCTCCTCGACGGTAGTTTGAATAAGCTCCAAGATTTGTTTTCTTAACAATCCCCTTACGTGTAACTTTGATCAGGTTTAAATCTTCGGAAAACTCGGGGACGCAGATCATCGCCGCAATCTTTTCGGTTTCTTGCATCTGTAGTAGATTGACGAGTGAACGGCCTTTGGAAATACGGCTTCCTTCAACGATTTCGTAAACCTTTTCAACATACACACGGCCATTGTTCATGAAGAACATGATGTTGTCGTGAGTGCTGGCAGTGAACACGTGCTCGATAAAATCTTCTTCGTAGGATCCTGAACCTTTGACTCCTTTACCTCCGCGTTTTTGAGAACGATATTCGCTGACGCTGGTTCGCTTGATGAAGCCCAGATGAGAAACGGATATCACGCAGCCTTCGTTGGCAATAACGTCTTCCATCCTGAACTCACCTTCTGCTGCCACGATTTGGGTTCGGCGTTCAGAAGGGTATTTGTCCTTCATTGCTAGAAGCTCTTCCTTGATTACGGAAAGGAGTTTCCCTTCGTTATCCAGAATATATTTCAGCTCCTCTATCAACTGCATGAGATTCAGATATTCTTCTTCAATCTTCTCTCGTTCCAACCCGGTTAGTTGGTAAAGACGTAAGTCCAGGATCGCATCTGTCTGGCGTTCGGAGAGTGGATACTTCGCCATCAATGCCTGTTTGGCCTCTTCCCTATTTCGGGAAGCGCGGATGATTTTCACAAAGTCATCCAGGTTATCCAGGGCAATCTTGTAGCCTTCTAGGAGATGGGCCCGTGCCTCAGCTTTTCTTAAGCGGAAATGGGTTCTTCGGACTACGACTTCGCGCCGATGCTCAATATAAACTTCAAGGACTTCCTTGATGTTCATTTGTTTTGGACGACGTTTGACCAGAGCAAGCAGGATAACACCGAAAGAAGACTCCAGCGGCGTATGCTTATAGAGTTTATTAATGACTACGCGTGATGATTCTCCACGTTTTAACTCAATAACCACACGTGTATTTTCGTCAGACTCGTCCCGAAGGTCACTGATCTCATGCAATACTTTATGTGAGATCAGTTCAGCAATTTTTGTGACTAAGGTGGCACGGTTTACGGTGTAAGGAACCTCTGTTATGATAATTTGTTCTTTACCGCTCTTGAGCTCGTCCGTGGTGACAGTTCCTTTGATTCGGACAATACCTCGGCCTGTTCTTAGGTATTTATGTATTCCTTCACGGCCGGCGATGGTGCCTCCTGTTGGAAAATCAGGACCAGGTATAATGGTTATCAGGTCATCAATCGAGATCATCGGATTTTCGATAATCGCGCAAGTGGCGTCGATGAGCTCGGCAAGGTTATGCGGCGGGATATTGGTTGTCATCCCAACTGCAATTCCGGTCGAACCATTCATCAAGAGATTTGGAAGCGCTGCCGGGACTACCGATGGCTCTGTTGTGCTCTCTTTGTAATTGGGTACGAAGTCTACCGTATCTTCGTCTATCTGAGCCATCAGGTCTTCGGCAATCTCGTGTAGCTTCGCTTCAGTGTAACGATATGCCGCCGGAGGATCACCATCGATGGAACCAAAGTTTCCTTGAGGAATGATCATGGGATAACGCATCACCCAATGTTGCGCCATACGAACGAGTGTATCGTATACGGAAATATCGCCATGGGGATGGTAATTTTTAAGCACTTCCCCAACCACACCGGCGCATTTGTCGAAGGGCCGGTTGTGAAGTAACCCTTCTCGCAGCATCGCGTAGAGGATTCTTCGCTGCACGGGCTTTAATCCATCGCGCGCGTCCGGAAGGGCGCGTGCTATGATGACGGACATCGAATAATCGATGTAAGCCTTCTGCATTATTTCGGTAATACTAGTCGGAGTGGATCTATCTTTTTCCAAGTTCATCAACAAAAATTATGAATTCAATTCGGCGTACTTAGACGTCGAGGTAGGATGTATTGAGAGCATTGTCTTCGATAAACGCTCGGCGAGAAGGAACATCTTCACCCATCAACATGGAGAAGGTAGCTTCGGCTCTGGCAGCGTCTGTAATATCCACCCTGAGTAGGCGGCGCTTTGCCGGATCCATGGTGGTTTCGAAAAGTTGTTTGGCGTTCATTTCTCCAAGACCCTTATAGCGTTGGATCGTTAATCCACGGCGTCCGAGCCCTCGGATGTTTTCCATGAGCTGGAGAATTGAGAAAAGTTCAACGACTCTTTCTTTTTTTTCATCTCCCATATTTTCGATCAGCCTGTATCTAGGTTCTTCAGTCGGAGTGAACTGATTGATGGTCAAACCCGTTTCCGAGATTTCACGCAAAATTTTACTCATCTGCCCGGCCTCGAATATTTCGTAAACGCCGATCCGTTGTTGAACTACCGTCCCATCCTCTTGCTCGACTTCACGGACAGTTGCTCCTTCCTGAATCTCTTCCGTTATGCCTTGTTCGACATAAAAGTGGGAGCGGTTGTCATCGTTCATCAGGAACACATACTCCTCTTTGTTTCCCGTTCTGATTCGAGCTATGTATTTCGGCAGCTCAAGAGTCTCATCGTTTTTCTGATCCAAATATTCTGTAACTGGACACCCGTAGCGAGAAACACCACCTGTCAGCACTTCCAAGCGCGCAAGTGCTTCCACTACCTTGTCAATCGTTGCGGAAGAGAACTGGTGATCGTCGCGGGCACGTACCAGAGTCACGTCTTCGGAACCCAATTCGAGCAGGATGCGGTTCAACTCCATATCGTTTTCTATATACTGCTCCCTGCGCTTACGCTTGATCTTATACAAAGGCGGTTGAGCGATGTAGAGGAATCCACTGTCAATGATGCCTCTCATGTAACGATAGAAGAATGTGAGATAGAGAGTCTGAATGTGAGCGCCGTCAACATCCGCATCAGCCATCAAAATGATTTTGTGGTATCTTGATTTGGAAGCATCAAACGCTCCTTCACCTTCATGGTCACCAATCCCTGTTCCCAAGGCTGAGGTTAATAATTGGATGGATTTGTTGGCCAATGCCTTGTCGATGCGTGCCTTCTCAACGTTGATCGGTTTGCCGAACAATGGTAAAATCGCTTGGTATTTGCGGTCACGCCCTTGCTTTGCCGATCCTCCAGCCGAATCACCCTCTACTATATAAAGTTCGCAGAGTGCGGGATCTCTTTCTGAGCAGTCAGCCAATTTGCCCGGGAGCCCGCCACCAATAAGGGCGCTTTTGCGCACGGTTTCACGGGCTTTACGGGCGGCTTCACGAGCGCGGGCTGCGTTCGTACATTTATCAATGATCTTTTTGGCTAAACCCGGAGTGGTTTCAAAAACCATTTTCAAATTCTCACCGGTAATCTTCTGGACGATCCCATCCACTTCCCCGTTGGAGAGCTTGGTTTTGGTCTGTCCTTCAAAGCGTGGTTCAGGAACTTTAACCGAAATGACAGCGGTGAGACCTTCCCTGGCATCGTCTCCAGTTATCGATGGATCCTTGTCTTTTACGAGCCCGTTCGCTTTGGCGTAGCTATTGATAGCACGGGTCAAAGCTGTCCTGAACCCGGAAAGGTGAGTTCCCCCCTCGATATTGTAGATAGAATTTGCGTAGGCATAGATCTGATCACTGTAGCTGTCGGTGTACTGAAGACTGATATCTACGATAATCTCGCTGTCCTCCCCTTCAGGGATGGCTTTACCAGAAAAAGTTATCGGGTGTTCAGTGATCGGCGTTTTTGATTTGTTCAAAAACTCCACGTATTCTGAAATCCCATTTTCGAACTTAAAGCTTTCCTGTTTGTTGACACGTTCGTCATCAAGAAAGATTTCAACGCCAGGGTTTAGAAAGGCCAGTTCCCGTAAACGCTTCGAAAGAATCTCATATTTGAAATCGCGTGTCGTGAGAAAGATTTCCGGATCGGGGAGAAAAGTGATTTTCGTTCCCGTTTTTTGGGTGGTTCCAATCACTTTCAATTCCTGAGTCGTCTTTCCTCTGGAAAATTGCATGTGATGAATCTTCCCTCCGCGGCGAACCTCAGCTTCAAATTGTTCGGAGACTGCATTCACACATTTTGCTCCTACACCGTGTAAGCCACCTGACACTTGATAAGCACCTTTGCCGAATTTTCCTCCAGCGTGTAAGTTGGTTAGCACCAATTCGAGCGCAGGGATGTTGTATTTCGGATGGATATCCACCGGAATACCCCGACCATCGTCCGCAATCGAGCAAGATCCGTCCAGGTGGATGATTACGGAAACAAGCGAGCAGTAACCTGCCAGAGCCTCGTCTATCGAATTATCGACGATTTCAAAAACACAGTGGTGTAGACCACGTTCATTGGTGTCGCCGATGTACATATCGGGACGTTTGCGGACACCCTCAAGGCCCTCCAATTTTTGGATTTTTGAGGCGTTGTAGCCGGATTCATCAGGATTTAAGTTAGGATTGTTATTAGCTTCGTTTTCTTCGGTCATTCGCAGTTATAAGAGTGCTATCTAGGAAGATAAAAGCGACTTATTTTTTTGAGGTATTTGGCATTTGCGAGTCTTTATTTATGTTTACAAAGCTTGTAGTCTGCGGTTCTTGTTTTTGGCGTGAAATTGTCCCTTAAAGTTGAGTATGCCTGCCGTGTTTTGGCGCAGCTTAGTCGTACCTATGGAAACCATAAATTTTCCCATATTGATGAGCTTGCAGTTCTGGAACAGATTCCCGCTAACTATTTGGTTCAGATTCTGACCGAGTTAAGAAATGGCGGACTTATTAAAAGTAGAAGGGGCAAGCAGGGAGGGTATTCTTTGGCCAAAGCGCCTTCCGAAATTTCTCTTTACGAAATAATCACCGTGATTGACGGTGAGTTACTCGGTATCAATTTAGGTCGCAATGGTGCTTCCGGAGCAGGAGTTCAGAAGGTCTGGAAAGAGGTGGTGGAATCCTTGAAGAAAAAAACGATGAGTTATTCTTTGGAATCCTTCTTGCCTGAAGAAACGGATGGTATGTATTACATCTAGCCAAACAACAGGCTATGATAAATCAGCAGATCGAAAAACTCCTTATTCTTCAGGATCGTGACCAGGTAGTCCGTCGCCTCCAAGACCAACTGGAATCCATCCCAACTGGAATTCAAACGTTAGAATCGGAAATGGAGGCTGATACAAAAGCGCTGGAGGATTCGAAAGCTAAGCTCCAGCATTTGGAGGTTCAACGCAACGAACTCGACCTGGAGGTGAAATCTGCACAGGACAAAATTTTAAAATACAAGAACCAGCAACTATTGGTTAAGAAAAATGAAGAGTACCAGGCTCTGACTCACGAGATCGAACTTACAGAAAAAAAAATCTTGGTCTGGGAGGAGGAGGAAATTGGCTTAATGCTAGAGATAGACGAGGAATCAAATGAATTCTCCAGGCGAGAATCTGTTTTTGACTCAGCGATGACCAACATTCGCAATGAAATTTCCACATTAGAGGCAAAGAAGATCGAGGTACAAGCGCAGTTGACGGTGGCGACTACGAAAATGGCGGATGCTAAGACCTCAATCGCTGCTGGATATTTATCAGCTTATGAGCGCCTTGGAAGTCGAATAAGGCTCCCGGTTGTCGTGCCGATTAATATCCAAAATTGTGGGGGTTGTCACTTGCGTGTTTCAAACGAAACACTCGAGCAATCTCGTAAAGGAGAAGAATTGACGACTTGCGATAATTGCGGAAGGGTTGTTTACTTAGCGAGTTAGCTTTGGATTTCAGGTATTCGCTTTTGTTCTTTTGAATATGAGAGGAAAGTCCGGACACCAAAGGGTAGGATTCCCCGTGAAAACGGGGGCACTTCGGATCAAACCGAGGTGACGGCTAGTGTCACAGAAAATATACCGCCTTTCGCTTGCGAGAGGTAAGGGTGAAAAGGTGGGGTAAGAGCCTACCGCACTTCCGAGTAATCGGAGTGGCAGGATAAACCCATTCTGGTGCAAGACAAAATAGGGGATCAAGTGGCCCGCTTAATGATCCCGGGTATGTCGCGCTTCGCTTGCGGAGAACAGACTCGTCTGTTAGATAAATGAATACCCGTCCTTCGGGACGACAAAATCCGGCTTACGAAGTCCAAAGCTAACTCCATTAACCGCTTGACATGAGGCGAACCGCTTTCATCGTGATGCGTTCCACAATTTTCGACTATGGCGAACACTAAATCAGCAATAAAAAATATCCGTAAGACCGCCGGTCAGACTGAACGTAACCGCGGTATAAAGACTCGTCTGAAGACTTTAAATAAAAAGTTTAGGGCTGCAGCACTGTCGGACGACAAAGAGCTAGCAAAATCAGCTGCAATTGCATTCGTATCTGCCTTGGACAAAGCAGCCAAGACCAAGATTATTCATGTCAATGCTGCGCGCCGGCTTAAGTCTACTTGCTCAAAGTATATTTTTGCATAGATCTGTCTTTCTTTTTCCAGCCCTGGTAAATTGCTTACCGGGGCTTTTTTATGTCTAAATCTCAATCATTTATCGGATTTCCAGAAGGTATGCTTCTGGAAAAACCGGTGCGTTTACCTGTTTTGGAGAATACTCCTGACTTGTTTGCCCTAAACAAATTGCCAGGATTGGTGGGTAAGGCTCATCCGTGGTTCCCTGGTAGGCGAGATGTCAGTTCAGCGATTCGTCATCAAATCTCTTCGGGAAAGGGTGAGCTTGAGCGATTACATATCGATGGAGCTTATTTTGTCTTTAGTCCGGAACCGGATTTTGGGGGTCCCATACTTTTCGCAAAACACAAATCTGCTGCAGATTGCCTTAAAAATGCTCTCGGATCGGACTTGCTTTCCTTCACTTATTACTTGGTGACAGCTTCCAGAACTGATGAAAGCTATTTAGAATGTGCCCTTCCAATTGCTCAGGATCCCATTGAACCCAAAGCCGTCATTTCCCACAAGTATGGGAAGAAATCTTCGACTCGATTTAACAAAATCAATGAATCCGATTCATTGACGCTTTGGAAGGCGACAACCTCGCTTCCACGAATGGATCAAATCCGTCTCCATGCTTTTGAGGCAGGTATTCCGGCCTTCGGAGAAAGCCTATATTGTCAAAGAAGAATGCAACCTGAACCACCTACCAAGAGACAAAGTCAAAAGCCGTCGGCACGATTTTCGGGTGTTGGTCTATCTCTTATACAGATTAATATTTCCCGGGTTTTTCCTGAAATATCCAACTTGGAGGCTAAGGTTCCTCCGCCGTTATCAACCTTACTTGTTAAGTCTGGGCTGCTTTGTGAGGATTAATTGAAAAATAGCCTTTACTCGGCTTTTCAAATTAGCCACTTTCCAGCCCTTATTTTTAATTTCTATGGGTAATCTTAAGAAAAAACGCCGCAAAAAGATCGCTAAGCATAAGCGCCGTAAGCGTTCACGCTCAAATCGCCATAAGAAGCGTTCTTGGGGTTAGGAATCTGTTCTTAACCTTTTAAAACTGAATTTTGAAAAAGCATTTTCCTCCTAGTAGGGAAATGCTTTTTCTTTTTGTCACGAAACTGCGTAGTTTTGTAATTTTCACTTCCTTCATATTTTACTGAAAACTTAAAGATCCACCGCTCAAAGACTCCTTCCGAGAAAAATATGTGTTAATTACCTTTAAAGAGACCTTGAGTGGGTCGTCAGGATCAGGATGAGTACCCTAATGTTGTCCTCATGCTATCCTCAAAAAGAAAAGGATTTTTCTACGAAGCCTCCGAGTTCTCATACTACGGAGCAACCGCAACTGCTTTCGAAGCGCCATTAACGGTTCAAGAGTTCGTTCTGCTTCCCCGCACTGAAGAACAAAAGTTTCGTTCTATTATAGATGGAATGGCGAGTGGAAATGGGAAACGTCGCATTGTTCAGGGAAATTGTACCGTCTATCCTGAATCTCGATTTATTTGTCGCAGTTCCATTGATCCCAAGAAACTGAAAGATCCAAACTTTCTTTCAGATCATCTTAAGTCCGAGTTTCAAATTGAATCCGAAGTTTCAGATGTTCGTATACTTCACCCAGGAATGGGTACGGAGATCGATCTTGAAACGAACTTCGGCAAAAACATACTTTATTGCGGTAGTAATACCAAAGAATTGGATTCAATCCAGGAATCTCTTGTCGAGATGGGTATATACCCTCGTTCAATTGAGATTGGTTCTATTTCGTGTTTGGGAGGAATTGTGGATTATCTCAAGTGGAAGAATATTTCCACTCCTGTTCTTTCGGTTGAAATTCAAGGTGATTTTTCAAATGTCTTCATTGTTAGTCAAAAAGGCCTGCTTCTTTCAAAGAAAGTTGATCATGGAATAAACTCAATGGTCCCAAAACTGCAAAAAGAGTTGGGCCTGGAAGATGAAGAAGCGGCAAAGAAGCTACTATTTTCTGAGACACTTGATTTTGAAGATATCGGGGCTCGTTTGCTCCGAAAATTGATGCATGAGCTCCAAGCATCTACCGGGTTTTTCGAAGTTCAAACCGGCATCTCCGTTGGTTTGTGTTTCACTCCAATAATACCTGAAGGCTTCAGTTGGATAGTAGATATACTTCTAGAATCCCTCAGTGTCAGCACTTTGGAAATCGATCTGGTTCCCTGGCTTGAGCATCTAGGCATTCAACTTTCCGATGAAGTCGCATCTCAAGTAGACGGTAACCGTGATTTCCGTTTTTTTACTTCTCTAGGCACTTATTCCTCCGAAGGTTCGAATGAAGATTAACATTAAGAAAAGAAAACAGAAGGCAGTCGCCGCTTGGCATCAAGACTTCAGGAATCCGGACGCTCTTCCGGACATTAAAGTCATACGTACCAGGTTCTTTGTGAACGTTGTGGCAATTGTTGTTCCTCTATTTGTAGCTATACTGTGGGTGCAACAAGAGCTTTCGTTGTCCTCGATTCGTGATGATATAGGAAAACTCGAAGATGAACAAGCTGCCTTGGATTCTTCCAACACTGAGCTTGTAAGCTTAAGCCGCGATTTTTTGAAAGAGTCCTCCAAGGTGGAATCTCTTGAGAAATATTACCACAATCTTTTCCCATTGAGTGACTACCTGGAAGCGATCGCTGTGCAGGTTCCAGTTGATATGGTTATCTCCTCCATGGACCTCAAAAAGTCAAATCGCGTTGATGGGGATGATGTAGTCGATACTTGGGAGTCGCGGATATCTGGGTACGTCGTCCAGGAAGGCCAGAGTGCGGTTTCACATGTCAATAAGTTCGTTGAAGATTTGCGAAAAGAGGAACTATTGGCTGCTCATTTGAATGAAGCATTTCTCGATAACCTGGCTAGGGATCAAATTACGGATACTCTGAATTTCGTAGTTAGCATTACTATGTCTGAAGGAACACAATCCGAAGGGAGCGACGAAAAATGAACAAAGAATATTTAACTGAAAAAATAAAAGAATTTCGTGTCCTATTGTTTGGAATTATCGCCACCATAATACTGATAGGAGTCTATTTCATCCGGACAGGTCCCGCAACTGATCTTAAAACTCAGTACGATGAACTGCGAGATGAGGTTAATTTATTAATTTCAAATCAGAAAAACGGCACTGACTTAGCTGCGAATCTAGACACTATCAAGCAGTACACCAGTTTGATGAATGACCGGTTCATTTCACAAAACCTGGCTGATATTCACGATGTGTTTTATACTCTTGAGCGTGAATCCGGGGTTTCGTTGGAGAGCTTTCAAAGACCAGAAATGATAGCTGAACCAATCATTCCAACGGGTGTTAAGGTTGAGTATCAGCCGTTGAGCATGGCAGTCACGGTTTCTGGCACATTTAAAAATGTCTTAAAATTTATCCACTCACTTGAGAATAGCCCGCTTCTATATCGATATAACGGTCTTAAAGTTTCTTCAAAGCCTGCTACAGAGGAAACAAAAACAATTTCTCTGACTTTAAATTTAGAACTACTTTCCTTGAATGACAAATAACTTAATAGTCAAAACAGCCGCATTGATGATTTTCATTTCTGGGCTTTGCAGTGTGCAAGCTCGGGTCGTGATTACCAAGGAAAAGCAGAACGATGTTCTTCAGACTGCCCGGAAGCTTCTTGGAACTACACCAGCTTCGAGCGAATTCAATCCTGAATCACTCAATGATCCCTTTCATCTATTAGTTAAGGAAGATCCGGTAGAAGAGGTCGTTGCAGTGGAAGAGGAGGTCGCAGAAGTTCACGAAATTACAGATAGCGAGATTCTGGCCTTGGCGGCGAAACAATTAAGACCTTCCGGTTTTATCGACCAAGGAGGCCAGCAATACCTTATCCTGAACGGGAAAAAGGTAGAGGACGGAGTGTCCTTTAATTTTATACATGAACAAAAGCGCTACGCTATAGAAATAAACAATATCAAAAATAATTCGTTCACTCTCAACCTAAACTCTGAATCGAAGACGATTTCCATGGAGTAATCTTGCTATGACCAAAAAACTAATACTTCTGTTCACAATTCCTTTGCTGCCTTCCAGTTTGGCTGTCGGGCAAAGTCCCATTCAACGGGCCGAGGAAGTCATCATTCAAGCTGAGGATCGTGTCGCAGATTCAGACGAAGTTCTGAACTCCGGTTTGGCTCAGCCTGGATCCTCTGGCGATCAGGTAGTTGACTTGATTGATTTTGGAGACGAAGGCAGTGGAGCCGGAACGCTTTTGCAATCCGACGAAACCATAACCATCGATTTCCCCGACGAGGAAATTCGTTCTGTCCTTCGTAATGTGGCCGATCTTTATGAGCTCAATCTTGTTATTCCTGACACATTGGTTGGTAGGACCAGCGTAAAGTTGCGTGATGTTACTTGGGAGCAGGTCTTTGAAGTAGTTCTCGCACCGGTCGGATATACCTATGTAAAAGATACGAATATCATTAAGGTCGTTAGCCGCGAAGAGTTGGCTCTTGAACCTACGGATACTCGGGTCTTTTTAATCAATTTTGCAAGGGCTGAAGATATTCATAAGACTATTGAACCTTTGGTAAGTCCGGAGATTGGTGGACGTGTTCAGGTTGATGTGCGGAGTAACGCACTCGTTATAACTGAGCGCCCATCTCGTATGGATAAAATTCAAGAGATCATTGATCGCCTTGATAAGCCAACGGATCAGATTATGATTGAATCCAAGTTCATTGAAGCTTCTGACCGAGATCTCAGTAATATTGGAGTTAACTGGGCTTCATTGAGTGGTTATGGTGTTCAGGCGGGTCCTTTCTCGCAAACGGATTCGAGTGGGAATAACCATGGTAGCAATGTCAATGGATCAAACGGTTTTAATAACACGGATGAAAGGACCACAACCAATGGTACCTCTTTGTTGAATCAAGCAGTTGTCGACAATCTTACTGGGTTGCCTACAAGTAACCGTTCCACTTCATCGACCAACATTGCGAATGAAGTGATTGGCGAACGCCTTACAACTAATAATTTGTTGAGCGGAATGACTGCAGGTAATTCCTTTGATCGTATGTCAACTTCGGTATACTCGGCTGACCAATTCCAGGTTGTTTTGAGTGCATTGAAGACCGATACTGACGTAAAACTCGTTTCTAATCCGACGTTGGTTACCCTTAACAACAGTAAGGCGACGATCAATATTGGTGAAGATTATCCAATTCCAAAATTCACCTATAATGAAGAACGTGGCACGTTTGAGATCAGTGACATCGAATACAAGTCTATCGGTATTAATCTGAATGTTACACCTCAGGTGAACAGTGCAGGTTTCATTAACTTGGACATTCAACCTGAAGTGAGCGCTCGCGCAGGCACCGTTCCTTTAGGTGGAGCCAGCGGAACTGAAGTTCCAATTATTTCAACTCGGAAAACATCTACCCATATCACCATCAAAGACGGTTACACGCTAGCCATTGGTGGTTTGATCGAAAGCACCGACACGATTGAGACCAGCAAAGTGCCGTTACTTGGAGATATCCCCGGCCTTGGACGCTTGTTCAGGTCTGAGTCAAACTCACTTACGCAGCGTAATTTGATTATCTTTATCACCGCGAAAACACTAAATCCAGATGGTAGTTCTTACGAAGAGGTTATTGATCCTCGTATGCTCCATAATATGGATATTCGCGCTGAAGATATCCCAGGCTACGAACTTAGCAGCCGGGAGCGTGAACTCTTACAGGCAGTAGAGCAGTATCGGAATCAAGTGTCTGATATTGAGCACCAAATGAAACTTCAAGGCCAACTTGGCGACCTTAAAGACCTTGAGGCCCGCCGCGAAAGAGAGCGTGAACAATCCGAAGTATCAGGTGAAACAGATGACCGTCCTTTCATGTTGAAGCTTCGTTAAAAAAATATCATAGCAGATTTTATAAAAGAAGCGGAGGATGTATTCCTTCGCTTTTTTTTAGTAAAGTCCACTCACATGTCCTTGGGCCAACTTGACAACGAAAACTGCCGCGTTGGATGAAGCGTGTGCAGCTATACACGGCCACAAGCTTTTATTTTCGTTAAATACTGAAAACCTGAGATAGTAGAACCAAATTGAATTTAGGAGGACTACGCTTGTGCTGAAGATGGCTTTGCTGGTTAGAATTATATGAAGGGTTCCATCTTCCCAACTCCAAAGGTAAGGGTGAATCAGAGCAAAAATAATAGAAAAAGCTAACACACTGAGCCAAAGGGTTGAACTGCCTTTGTTTTGAACAACCAGATATCCTCGGAATATGAGTTCCTCTCCAAATCCTGCGGCTATTGTTACCAGGGCAAGAAGGAGAGTCATCGACGTTTGCTCAGAACTGACTCCAAGCACATTCTCTCCGATCGTTTCAGCAATCACAAGAGTGACTGCGCCAATAACCCCAATCGCAATCCACTTAAATGAAGTGCTGCTTGCTCCCGGCAAGGCACCCGGCACTGCAACCCCGCCCTTGTTTTTTTTGAGATCTGAAAGCCAAAGGTAAAAGACATAGGCTACTATTCCTAAAAAACACAGCTGTATAAGGGGAGAATCCATAAGGGTTGACCGAAACGGGTCTACGGGGGTTTGGAAAGAATATTATTTAAAATTCATAATAACGAGAAATCTGCCCCTATGTTTTAGGTTGATTTTAGGAAATTCTCGCCTAACTCTCTATTTTGTGAATCTCGTTAAAGCTATAACACATCCATTCGCTGGAACTTCAAAGGCATTGTCCGAGAGAGACTCTGACTGGGTGGTTGTTCAGCGTGTGCAAAGTGGGGATGTAGCTGCATTCGACGAGTTAGTTATTAAATACCGGGAGCGTATCTACTCGGTTATTTATAACCTCACCTCCAATAAGGAGGATTCCTATGATCTTTCGCAGGATTCCTTTATTAAGGCCTTTCAATCTATTGGGCGCTTTCAGGGGAAATCCTCATTTTTCACGTGGCTTTATCGAATTGCTGTAAACACCAGCCTTTCACACTTGAAAAAGAACCGTCACCGCAGATTTCTTAGCTATGAGCACATAGCCGAAGAAACTGGGTCCAGCGATGTTCTTGAGGTTCTAGCTACCAAGACCAGCGCTGAAAGACCAACGTTAATAAAAGAATTACAACATAAATTGAACGAAGCGCTGCAAACGTTGTCTGTTAAGCATAGAACCGTAATTGTGTTGTTTGAAATTGATAAACTATCGCATCAAGACATCGCCGAAATTATGAACTGTTCAGTAGGCACTGTGCGCTCCCGACTGCACTACGCCAAAAAGCAGCTTCAATCAGAACTTCAAGACCTTTTAGATTAATATCCTTTCATGCCGAATAGTTCTAACAAATTAGATTTAGATCAGCTTTTTGACCTTAAAAGGGCTGAAAAGCCAGCTGAAGATTTTTGGGATGGGTTTCAGAAAGACTTCCGCCAGCGTCAATTACAGACTCTTATTAAGAAAGAATCTTCCTGGAGTCGTCTCGTACCTGCATTCTTTGCTCGCTCCAGTGTTTTGGTGCCTCTGTCTTGTGCAGCTGTTGCGTTGTTTGTTCTTATAGTCAATTTTCAAGAAAATGCTCCGCGTCAGAACGAATACTACGATGCCGTCCTCATGGCAGAAGAAATCGGGACTCAGTTGAGTAGCTATACGGACAACTCCGTTGAAGAATCTGAAATACCCGTAATTGCTGAATCAATTACCGATCAGTCGGCGTCCACGGCATCTGCCATCTTCGTGATGGATTTGATTCCCAATGATGAGCCCGAATCGCTGTCTTATACTCGGGAATTTCCAACATCTACTATACCAGCCGATAATCGATTTGTCGCTGCATTAGTTTCCTACACTATTGCTCACGATTCTCCCACATTTGGCATGGCAATGCGCCAGCAGGCAGTGGGATTTTGAGCCATCCTCGTGCCATGAAGGTTCGGGTAATCAGTTTTGTAGTTTCATTGGTCACATTGTCAGGATCTTTGTTTGCCCAGTCTGATAGCGAGTATAGCTCACTTCAGCGGCGTATTACGGGGATCTTTGCTGAAAATTCGAACGGCGTGTTTCGTGTAATGGCAGCCCATACGACCTACGATGAGAAGGGAGACCTGCAAATCGGGCAATCCAGCGGTACCGGGTTCTTCATAAGCAGGGAGGGGCACATTTTAGCTAACGCCTCTGTGGTTATGAACTCTGATCGGACGTGGTTTAAATTCAAAGGAGTTGATTATTCTTCGGAGCTAATAGGTGTAGAGGCCTCAAACAATCTCGCTCTTCTAAAAGCCAATAATCTTCCTGAAAACTTTACCTACTTTATTCCAGAGCCAAACCAGGCACTTCCAGAGGTCGGGTCAATGGCCGTAATGGTATCTTGCCCTTGGACCTTTGATCCCTCTCCGCTTTTTACGATGGTAGCTGGTGCAGACACGAGCTTTGCGAATAGGGAATTTGATACTACACATTTTCGAATAAACCATACGGTTCGAGGCGGAGAGGGTGGTGCTCCGCTTTTTGATCTGAATGGGCGATTTCTTGGTATTTTAGTTCGGTCTACTCCTGCTGAAATTGGCTATGGGTATGTATTACCAGCGACATCTGTACTTAGAATCCGCGACGATCTGCTTTTTGCCGGGAAATTTATTCACGGTTGGGTTGGTATCGATCTCGGAGTTCGATCAACTATTCGCGATGGCCGTCAGATATATCTGACAGAAGTTATGTCGAATTCTCCTTCGGCTCAGGCCGGGTTGAGAAAAGATGACGTATTGGTCCGGATGGGAGATTTTTCAATCCAATCAATATCGGATGTGCGCAACGCCATGTTTTTTGCCAGGGCCGGCCAATTTTTGGATGTCCAGGTTTTTAGAGATGGAGTACTTCAAGATTTCACCGTCAAAGTTACGGAGCGACCCGAGGATCTACCAAAAATCCCCGAACCTGCAAAAATGACCAATCCTGCAGAGGAAATAAATAGCGACTCGGTTGGTGAGGAAGAAAAACCTTCCTAAGGCTACTAGCACTTTTTATTGAGCCTTCGTTAAATGGCCGTTTTTCAATCCACTATTTCAATCCAGACGAGAGGAAAAGGTACCGTTGAAATAAGTGATCTGCTTCAAGACAAAATCGCTTCATCTGGTTATCAGGTAGGAATCGCTTCTGTCTTTTGTCATCATACCAGCTGCAGTCTTGTTCTTATGGAGAACGCCGATCCTTCCGCACGACGAGATTTGGAAAACTATTTTGAGCGATTAGTTCCGGAAAACGACCCTCATTACACTCATACCTACGAAGGCCCCGATGATATGCCCAGTCATATCAAAATGGCCCTTACCCGTTCTTCTGAAAATATTCCGTTTTCGAATGGCCGCTCTAGTCTGGGTACCTGGCAGGGAATGTTCTTGTGGGAGCATCGAACAGCGCCTCACAATCGGAAACTAACTGTAACCATCATGGGCGAATAGCCTTTAGACGACTCGTAGCTTGGGTAAATCCTGGCCGTCTATCATTCCCAAGGGTTTTCCTTCTTCGCTGACTACCAACAGGTCATCGATTGGATTTTCCTCAAAAACTTTTAAGGCATCTGCAACAAGCGCACCCGTCTGAATAGTGATAGGATGTGTCGTCATGAAATCATTGATTGGCCGCGTGAAGACTTCAGAGTTCTTCAAAATGGCTCTTCTCAAATCAGCGTCCGTAAAGATCCCTTTTAAAAAGCCCTCATTATTTATTATTGTTATCGACCCGGCTTTTGCTCGAGTCATCTCCACGATAGTTTCCTGTACGGTGGCTCCTACAAGGATGGTGGCAAACCGGTCGCCTTTCCGCATGATTTCATTAACCCTTAATAGTAAACTCGCTCCCAGTGATCCGGAGGGATGAAATTTTGCAAAATCTTCTTTGTCAAATTCTCGTTGGTCTAAAAAAACCATAGCCACTGCATCGATAAGGGCCAGCGATGCGGTTGTGCTAGCGGTTGGTGCAAGATTCAACGGGCAGGCTTCCTCTTTGGCTAGATAAGTCAGCACCCTATCACAATTACTTGCTAGCCGACTTTCTTTATCACTGGTTATCGCCACAGTTTGAACACCGACCCTCCGAAGTAAGGGAATCAACTCAAGGACTTCTCTTGTCTCACCGCTATTACTAAAAACGAATGCTAAATCCTCTTCCTGGCACATGCCCAAGTCACCATGTGCTGCTTGGACGGGATCGAGAAATGCAGAACTTACTCCAATGCTATTGAAAGTCCCCACCAGTTTTTGGCAAATACCTGCATTTTTCCCCAGGCCGGCAAGAATCAATTTACGTTTTCCGTTTACGACTTTTTGTATGGCCTCAACAACCTGAACGAAGGAGTCGTCAAGCGTTTCCGCGGTATCGAGAATAGCCTGAGACTCTAATTGCATAAAGTGCTTGGCCCTTTGAAGTATTGATTGAGAATTCACGTGAAAATACTATTGTTAGTTACTTCTAACTTCCCCCACACTATTTCACTCATTTAGGTTATCAATACCTTTCAACGATGTCCTCTATTATCCAATTAGCTTTTAAAATACGACTGCCTGTATTGGGCGTGGTAGCTTGCTTACTTGGGCTTTCAGGTTGTATTCCGCCAAAAGGAGAAGAAGTTTCTGAACAAAGTTTGGCAAGTTTTCGAAATGGAGAGGATTATTTGCGGCAGGGTCGACACGACCAGGCGCTTACTGCTTTCCTTAAGGTCATTGATACCGTGACGGTTGCACCTGAGTCCCATCTGAATGTTGGACAGCTTTATTTGGAACATGCCAAAGATCCTGTTCTGGCGATTTATCATTTCCGCGAATACCTTAAGTTCAATCCTACATCAAGGCAGGCCCCTATGGTGCGTGAGCTTATCGACACCGCCAAAAAAGAATTTGCACGAACCTTTCCAGCCAATCTCTTCGATGCTGAGCTTGAGCGTATGGATATGCTCAATGTCATAGAACAAAAAGACGCTGAGATTCTTTCCTTGAAAAAGGAACTGGCCCGAATCAGGGCAGAAGCGAATTCCCTCAACATTCGTCTACAAGAAGTTCAATCGCGAACCCCGTCCTACACGGCACCAGAGCCTTCTGTGTTACCTCAACAGCGTCGTGTTCAGCCTCTGCCGCGTAGTAATCTTCTCGACGGATCTCAAGCATCTGCACCTTCCGGAGTGACTGGCACCTACACGGTTGTTGCAGGGGATAATTTGCTTATAATAAGTCAGAAAGTCTATGGGACTTCCAACCGCTACAATGAGATTTTTGAGGCCAACCGCGACATCATGCCCAACGTGAATACCTTGAATGTGGGTATGAAGTTAAAGATTCCTTAGTCGGCCATGGCCTACTTTGACAACAATGCGACGACTCCGTTAAATGTAACGGCCAGAGACGTTTTGATTAATGCACTCGATAATCAATGGTCGAATCCGTCGAGTCCTTATCAGCAGTCTGCTCGTGTTCACAACGCTTTGGCCGCTGCCCGCGAATCATTGGCTCTCCGTCTAAAAAAAACATCAGCTGATACAGTGTTTACCGGTGGGGCAACCGAAGCAAACAACTCGGTGATCCAATTCATGTTTCAGACATTGGCGGATGACCAACAAATGCTACTATCACCTTTCGAGCACCCTTCGGTTGCTCAATCCGCACGATATCATTTTGGAAATCGCCTTCACCTTATTCGATCAAATCCGGATGGCGTTGTTGACCTCGAACATTTTGATGAGCTCTTGGAGTCGTGTAATATTGGTGCCGTTTCCATTATGGCGGTAAATAATGAAACCGGGGTAGTACAGCCGATTGAGGAAATTGCGCAGCGTTGTCAAAGGGAGGGTATTTATTTTCACTGCGACGCCTCACAATGGTTTGGGAAATTTCCTGTCAAGGCCTTTGATCAATGCGATTTCCTTGTGGGATGTGCTCATAAGTTCGGTGGCCCCAAAGGAGTAGGGTTTCTTGCTCTTTCAAATAAGTGCCACGGTTTTTCATCTCAACTTGGAGGTGGGCAGGAGTCCGGCAAACGGGGAGGAACTGAAAATGTGTCCTCGATTTTGGCCATGGTTACTGCCTTGGAATCTTCAGAAAGCGAGTTGCCGATGATGCAGCTTCAACAAACCTATAGGGATCAATTTGAAAAAACACTGAGTGTTGAGATTCCTGGCATCTCCTTTATCGGGAAGAATGCGATTCGCGCCCCTAATACCTCTTTCCTGATTGTGCCTATGCATGAGAATCTTCGTTGGGTTCGGAAGCTCGATGTTCTGGGGTTTCAGGTATCGACAGGCTCAGCATGTGCCACCGGTAAAGCCGATTCGTCTGATGTGTTAAATGCCCTGGGTTACCCGGCCGATTCAGGCCATCGGTCGATTCGTGTAAGTTCCTGGACGAATTCAACTGAGTCTGATTGGACTGCGTTGGCCCACGCATTTGTCGCTGTTTGGGGATTTTTGCAGAATCCGGCTAATTCCGGTAGTAGCGATGTTATTTCGATTTAGCTCCTATGCAAATCACTCGCATTAGGCTACAAAACTATCGCAACATCGCCTTTGTTGATATTTCGCTCTCCGGGCTTACCCAGTTTTTTGTCGGGAAAAATGCTCAAGGGAAAACGAATCTTCTCGAGGCAACCGGGCTTCTTTCAGCGCTTCGATCATTTCGTACCCATGAATTAAGCACTTTGCTTTTCCAGGGCCATACCGAGTCCAGGTTGATTTTCGATCTTGAAGATGAGCGTTTTGGAAAAACGGAGGTCTCGGTGACCCTGAAACGAAAAGGCAAAGAAGTAATTGTCGATGGAGAAAAAGTGACTCGTTTCCGTGACTTTATAGGGAGATTTCCCATCGTGGTTCTCAGTTCTCAAGATATCCAGCTACTTCGTGGTTCGCCGGGCACTCGTAGACAATGGTTGGACTTGGTGCTGTCTTCTGGCGATCCTGCGTATTACGATGTCCTGGGTAACTATCACAAATTACTTCAGGAGCGAAACTCGTTACTAAAGGTGCCGGGCTCTCCCTCAGAAATGAAGGTCTTTGAAAAGATGCTTGCCGAGAAAGCAACCTTGCTTCGCGGTTTGCGTGCCTCCCAAGTTCCTAAACTTGAGCAACATTTGAAAAGCGTTTACAAAATAGTCTCACCCGATGAAGAGTTTCCGGAGCTGTTATATCATCCGGATTCGGATGCTGCCACTGAGGACCAATTTTTGAATCTTTTTATAAAGAACCGCCAGCGTGATCGCCTTCTAAAATCAACTCAACAAGGTCCTCATCGCGATGAACTGACGATTCGACTGGAGTCAAGAAAAGCCCGGGATTACGCGTCTGAGGGTCAGCAAAGAAGTATGATAATCAGTTTGAAAATTGCCCAGCTCCAGTACTTGCATGAAGCACGTGGAATTCTTCCTGTGTTGTTGGCGGATGATGTTTTGGGGGAATTGGATAAGGACCGGAAAGAAAACTTTTGGAAAGCGGTGGGAAATCTTGTCCAGGTAATTGGGAGTGGAACAGAAGTTCCCTCGATGAATACTCGGGGCAGTTGGCAATTGTTTGATGTTTCAGATGGAGAATTCTTTCCGCATTCCTGATGTGTTCTCTCGTGTCAACCTTTGACCATTTAGGAATCTAAATCGTACCTATGGAATCCCTGGATACGCATATATTTATTTGGGCGATTGTGGGTGCTATTATTCTGGGGCTTGCCAAAGGCGGGGTTATGGGTGTCAACAACATCACCATTGCGGTTTTCGCAATCATCTTTCCACCCAAGTTAAGTGTTGGAATCATTCTTCTCCTTCTGGTTGTTGGGGATTGGGGTGCGTTTTACCTTTATCGTCGGTATGCTGTATGGAAATACCTTATTCCCATCATTCCCTGGACGATTGGCGGTGTGCTTGTGGGATGGCAACTCCTCGATATTCTAGATGAGGACCAGGTTGGACGGATGATTGGAATCTGCCTCATTGGTTTGATGGTTGTTCATCTGGTGAGGAAATATTATTTAAGAAATGAGAAACAGCCCAGTCCGATCCCCAATCATTGGGCGATACTAGGCGTAGTCGGTTTTTTAGGTGGATTTACCTCAACGGTAGCCAATGCTGCGGCTCCAATAATGCTGCTATTCTTTCTGGCGGTTGAGTTAGAAAAACTTCAAATGCTCGGGACAGGTGCTTGGTTTTTCTTGTTTTTAAATCTCTTTAAGATCCCCTTTCTTTGGTCAAGTGGATTGATTAATTACGAGGTAATAATTCTGGATTTAAAACTAGCTCCATTTGTGGTTTTAGGCGTCTTTGTGGGGAGGAATCTTGTTATGAGAATTCCTCAAAAAGCGTTTGAGATATTCGCATTAGTCGTAACCGTGCTCGCAAGTCTCAGGCTTATTTTTTAACTATTCAAACAGTGGATGCTCGCCTAGGCTCTTCATTTCCTGGTTGGAACATCTCTAAAACTTATCATGGCAAAACCATCTTCCCGGAAATTATGGGCAATGAAGCTCGCAGGAAATCTGCCTCAATCGACTGGTGCTGAACGTGCTCAGGTCGGGAGAAAAAAAGTGGAAGGTGTTATTCTGGGGATTGATCCCAGTTTACGCGGTACGGGTCTTGCGATTCTTGAAGTCAGGTCCGGGAACTATCGTTTATTGAAAAGCCTGACTGTCACCATGAAAGCCAAGGCAACCTTGGCTGAGTGCCTGGCCGAGATTTATAAATCGGTGAGTAGTTTGATTGAGGACTTTAATGCCGATTTCGTTGCTCTTGAGCAGACCATTTTTGTGCAAAATGTCCAGACCGCCCAAATCCTGGGTGCCGCTCGTGGGGCTGCCATTGCAGCGGCGGCCGTTTTGGAAAGACCCGTTTTCGAATATCCACCACTTCGGGTAAAACAAGCGGTGGTTGGTTACGGCCGTGCGAGTAAGCATCAGGTTGCCCAAACGGTGAAACAAATTTTAGCATTGGGCGATGCGTTGGCTTTTGATGAAGCGGATGCAGCCGGAGTCGCGCTTTGCCACGCTTTTACGCATTAACTGGTAGCGCTGGTCTTTTCCAAAGAAGCCAACCAATCAACAACAAGACAAAGAAAAAGGCCAGGAGACCGACTGTCTCATGCATGAAATCGTAGTGGTTGGGTACTAAAGGAGCCAATATTATGATCGTAACTATTCTTAAAAGATTTCCCAAGCTTCCGAGAAAAAGAGCGCTTATTATTCCCAGGGATTTTGTCCACCAGAAGTCGCGCGATTTAAACGTTAACAAAATGCTCAATAGCAAACTCGCACTTATCAGGCCAAAACCATTGCACTCTGGTTCTACCACAAAGGTTCTCCCTTGGACTAACAGGATCAATGACGGCTCGGGTTGTGTTCTAAGTAATATTTCGGGACCAAGATGGAGGACATCCAATATCCATGCAGAATAACGGGCTGCGTATTCGCGTAGTGGGAAATCAAGAACTGGATAAAAGACGATCAACACCATGTAGAGGTAAAACACTACAAAGAATGGGTAGCCTCGTTTCAAAGCTACTTTGCCCAACAGATAGCTGGCTCCTGCTGTCATTGCCAGACTAAGGGCCAAAGGCACCAGGATTTGCGGCAGGACCACGCTTCCAACTAACAGGAGTACTAGCGAACCTCCAAAAAGCGTAATAGTTGATAGGTCTATTTTTAATACCCATTTGGTTCTGCCTTTGCCACGAAAGAGTATGAAGTAAGCGGCTACCAGTATTACTAACAACGAATGCAGGAATTGTTCGTGCCCAAAACTTTTGTCGAATAACCACTGGGTGAGCGGCCAGAATGCAAACCCGACACAGGCGATGAATACCAGTTCGAATACAAATTCCCATCGCCGCGTTTTCAATGCATGGCGGATCGTTTCAATTAAGGACATACTCAATTTCCATTCTTTCTCATCCAGGGTTTGAGTTGTTCAAACTCCTGAACGGGTGAAGTTTGGATAAACACCGTAAGGACCGAAGGATGGTTTTTCAACTGGGAAAATGTGGCTGGATCGACATCCCAGGTTAGCGAAGGGGCGATCTCGCTCCACAGCACCCGATTCTTTTCAACCATCATTCCTAATTGAACTCTGGTTGAGCCTCCCTGCCTGGTATCAAGGTCCTCACGGAGCTGGGTTAAGAATTCTTCGGCCTGATTATTGGGATCCAGCACCCAATGAATCTCCTTTATCATCCCGGGAATAGACGCTCGTAAATGTGAAACCTCCCGCACGCTGAACCGTAAATCATCGCCTTCACGATTCATGACGGTTCCCGTTACCATCAAGCTCTTTCCGTCTTCCAATTGATGCCCGCACTCCTCGAAACATTCCGAATACATGTTCATTTGAAAGCTGTGGGTTTTGGTAGAAATATTGAAAAATGCCCAGGGGCGATTGTCTTTGCGTGAGAGCTTTTTCGTTACATTTGAGACGACGCCACAAAATCGGAATGGGCTCCGATCCTTCAATTCATCCGCCTTATCCGGATCGAAATTGGTTATCGCCTGAGCCAGGCCGTTAAATTCATTCATCGGATGCCCCGACACATAAAACCCGAGGAGCTCATTCTCATACCGGAGCTTTTCCGCCAACGGCATTTGTGCTCCTTTCTGCTTTCTTTTTCCACCGTCGTTTTTTGTTCGCCTCTTTTTTTGAGCTGGCTCGGCCAGCATATCCAGGAATGACTCCTGGCCACGTTCCCGATCGCGTTGCTGTTCAGCGGCCGAGCTGATTGCAGCATCCAGACCTTCCAACAGCTTTAGGCGGCTTTCGCCGGTGCTGTCGAACCCGCCGGATTTTATTAAGCACTCCAATACACGGCGATTTACCGTCTTCCCATCGAGCCGGCTAATAAAATCTTCAAAATCTATAAACGGCCCATTGGCTTTTCGTTCCTCCAGGATTTTTTGAGAAGCAGCATCACCGACGCCTTTGATAGCTGCCATGCCGAAACGAATAATTGCCTCTCCGGTTTCCGGATCAATGACCGGAGTAAAGTTTTCGCGCGAAATGTTAACATCGGGCCCTAGTACCGAGATCTTCATGGCCCCGCATTCATTTACGAAATGGGCCACCTTGTCTGAATTTCCCAATTCATTCGAGAGGATGGCCGCCATGAATTCCACCGGGTAGTTGGCTTTCAAATAGGCGGTGCGATAACTCAGCATCGCGTAAGCGGCTGAGTGGGATTTGTTGAATCCGTATTGGGCAAATTTTTCCAGAATGCCGAAAATATCGAGCGCGGTTTTCTTGACTATCCCGTTGTGCACACGAGCACCCTCGACAAAAATTTCCTTCTGCGCATCCATGACAGACTTGATTTTCTTACCCATGGCCCGGCGTAAAATATCCGCGTCACCAAGCGTATAGCCGGCAATGATTCTTGCCGCTTCCATCACCTGCTCCTGATACACAAGCACACCGTAGGTTTCTCCCACCAACTCCTTCAGGAGCTTATGAGGCACTTTAACAGTGGATGGGTCTTTTTTCCCTTCAATAAATTGAGGTATGAACTGCATCGGTCCTGGTCGATAGAGCGCAATTAACGCAATGATCTCCCCAAACGAGCTTAGGCCAATTTGCCTGCAAAGTGATTGCATCCCGCCAGATTCAAGCTGAAAGACTCCGGTTGTTTTTCCGCTGTTGAGAAGGTCAAATGTCTTGGCATCTTCAATCGTTACTTTTTCGACGTCGAAGTCAGGAAGGTTGCGTGTCTTTTGGACATTTTCTTGTGCATCCGCAATGACTGTCAGTGTTTTCAACCCAAGGAAATCCATTTTCAAGAGTCCCAGATCTTCCACCGGTCCTTTGGGGAATTGAGTTGTCAAATCTCCCTCCTGTAACGTTACGGGAACCAGGTCTCTTATCGGGCGATCGCCGATGATGACTCCGCAAGCGTGTTTACCTGTATTACGAACCATTCCTTCAATCACTTGTCCGTGATTAACAATCTTGCCCGCGATCGGATTCCCCCGGATTTCCGCTTGGAGCTCGCCTGATTTGGCGATCGAGTCTGTGAGTGAAATATTCAACTCATCAGGAATCATTTTAGCGATTCGATCTGCTTCCGCGTATGGTACGTCATTCACACGCGCCAAATCCCGTATTACCATTTTCGCACCAAATGTTCCGAAAGTGATGATATTCGCAACCGCGTCAGCGCCGTATTTATCCCTGACGTAGCTGACAACTTCGTCTCTCCTGCGCATGCAAAAGTCCACGTCGAAGTCCGGAGGTGAAACACGCTCAAGATTCAACATGCGTTCGAAGAGTAAACCAAAGCGCAGTGGTTCTATATCCGTGATTTTCATTACATAGGAAACCAGACTTCCGGCTCCCGAGCCACGCCCTGGCCCCACGGGAATTTTTTGTTTCCGCGCCCAGTCGATAAAATCCCACACAATGAGAAAGTAGTCGATGAATCCTGTGCCCATGATGATGGACAGCTCGTATTCGAGTTTTGAGCACAGAAATCTTCTGAATCCGGGCGAGCCAGGCTCGGGCGGTATTCCTTTCCCTTCGTCCGCCGTTGATGGCCTTATTTCATCCGATGACCGGATCTCATCATAATCAACAGCGTAACGCTCTTTCAGGCCTTGTTTGCAAAGATCAAAGAGAAACAAACCGTTCTTACGGTACTCCTGCCTCGTTTTCTTATCAATGGCCGCTGACTCAACGATGCCATTTTGCTTATTAACCCGCTCTTTTTCCGAGACATAAATGTCCAGGATGCGATCGAAGTTGTCCGGATCATTGTGGTAGGAGACTTCAAGCGGCTTCTCAAATACCGGGTAGTGATTTACTCCAAATGGAATATCAAGATTGCACATCTCGGCCACGTGCAGGGTGTTGTCCAAAGTCTCGGGAATTTCATGAAAGACCTTTAGCATTTCCTCCCGGCTTTTCAGGAAAAATTCCTGCGACGGGTACTTCATGCGTTGTTCGTCCGAGAGTTTTTTCCCCGTCTGAATACACAACAGTGCATCATGCGGTTCCCAATCGCCCTTATTGACATAGTGGACGTCATTCGCTGCCACCACCTTCAGATCAAACTCTTTGGCCAGTTTCAACAGCCCGGGAATAATTTTCTTCTGGAAAGAGAGTCCGTGGTCTTGGACTTCTATGAAATAGTTCTCCTTCCCGAAAATATCAATGAAGTCGGCCGTTACCTTTTGGGCCATTTCGTAGTTGTTATAAAGCAGATGCTGGGAGGCCACTCCATTGATGCAGCCACTCAAACCAATCAGACCCTTACTGTATTTGGCGAGGTGCTCCATGTCGATGCGCGGTCGGTAGTACTGACCTTCCGTATGCGCCTTTGAGACCAATTTCGACAGGTTCTGATACCCTTCATAATCTTTTGCCAGAATCGTCTTGTGGTGGATTTGGTGCTTCGGAAAATCCTCCGGCTGCAATTGATGATTCTCCGGCAAATCTCCAATATCATCGGTTCGTTTTCTCTCGCGCCGGGGCTTCTCGAACATGTTGTGATCATGTACCAGGTAAATCTCGCAACCGATGATCGGTTTCACTTCGGCCTTCTTCATCTTTCGATAAAAATCGATCGCACCAAACAAATTGCCGTGGTCCGTCATTGCCACCGAAGACATTCCCAACTCTTTCGCGCGCGCGGCCAAGCGATCTATACGGCATGCCCCGTCGAGCAAACTATAGTCAGTGTGCAAATGCAGGTGGGCAAAATCTTGGCTTGAGTCGGACATGGGTTGGATAGGCGAGTGAGTTTGGGAACACTCTCGGTGGTGCTACCTTTGTCTATCATCTTGGATCGGCAAGTATCATTTACCCACATTTTATTAACTTACTTATTCCCAACGATTTTTTAACCGAGACCGATTGTCTTGATGATCTTTCGAGTGGAGGTTCTGTATATGTGGAAATGACTATCGAGCGTAAATATTCTGCAATTTGATTGGAGTTTGCACATAGTCACAAGACAGGCATCCGCTAGCGACATGGGAAGGTCTCTGTACTTCTTCATCAAGCCAAATACCTGCTGGTTATCATGCGATAAACTGAAATCTATTTTTATAACTCCTTCACTGATCCAGCGGCCAATCTGTTGTATTGCTTGCGGCATGTGCCCAAGGATAAAACAGGCTTCTTTTATGACCGGCTCGCAGGTTGCAAAAGGGAGTGTTTGCTCTTTGAAAAATTGATTAACTTGGGCGTGATGTTGCTCCCGACGGTCCAGAAAAGCTACCAGCGGACCCGTGTCTAAAATGATGGTTTTATTCACTGACCAAATCCTTCCATGTGCTTAGGGTTTGTGGCGAGGTCAGTAACTCCACTGTCAATAATTCCACAGCCGCCTTTCATTATATCGTAGGCCGAGGGCTCTTCCTTCACTTCTCCCGACTCATTCGTCTCAAGATCTCGGCGAATCGCCTCTCTGGCTATTTCCGATTTGGAAACGCCTCTCCGCTTTGCGCGTAGGGTCAAACGTGCGTCGAGCTCCTCCGATACTTTGATTGTAATAGTTTTCATGCGATGAGTGGTAATACTCAATGTTACAATTGGAAATACCTTTCTAAGGTTGATAATCCACCCAATGGTTGTCGACTATCTCTTTGGAAGTTCGGATAAGTCCGCGTCTTAGTTCGTGCCTTCCTCGGATGTTATCGGATTAGGGCGCCACGATTTACCATTGGGTAAGGCAACAACGTAACCAGTCTTAGGGTGCGGAGTCGGTGACGGGAAGTCAGTGGTTATAATGTGGCTGCCTGAAGCAAAAGCTGCATCCCGATTGCTTGTGTCATTGGCTGCCGCTTCCTTTGTCGCGTTGTCTGCCCGGGTGCGAACCAAATATCCTCTTCGAATCCAGTCTTGGGTTTTTTCCGCCATCGGATCATTTGAAACGACCACGGCAGCCTCGGGGCTACCTGGCTCCGCTTTGACGAACATGGCCCGGCCTTTCAGCGCAGGCGTTACGTCCGTATAATAAGCCTGCATTGGTTCAGGGGCATTGAGGACGATCAGGATCTTCCCACGAACTGAGCCTGCCCCGAAAAATGGGAGACATGTTGTGCTAAACAATGCATAAAATGAGAACAATGAGTCAAAGACGAAAGTATACGAAAGAATTCAAGGACAACGCCGTATCGCTGGTGTTATCGGGACGAGCAGCGATAGAAGTGGCGCATGATCTTGGAATCGA